>JAJZID010000043.1 GCA_021810705.1 Actinomycetes bacterium | reverse complement strand
CGTTATTCTTGGCGCGGATGGTTCACAACATTCCTCAGCGAGACCGGTTGTTGCCTTGAACACGCGGACGCCAGTGGCGGGTGTGGACGGGACTCGAGCATGCTCGGTCCGCCGCCGCAATGCCGATGTATCGGGGACCCTCGGGCACCAGGTCTGTCCGAAGCGAAGCGATCGGCCGGGTGCCCACGGTCACCATGGGGATCGGTGGACGCTTGATCTGCTGGTGTTGGCCGCGACGGTGCCCGAGGCCGGCGGCCGGTGAGTCTGCTAGCGATCGTGCTCGCCGCTGGAGCGGCGGTGGTGGCCTGCGGTCTGGTGGGTGCTCTGATCGGCGGGCTGAGGTGGTCGCTGCCGCTGCAGGCGGCCGGTATGGCCATGACCGGTGCCGTCGGCACCGCGGTTCTGTTTGGTGCTGCCCCCGTCGGGGCGCGCTTTCGCAGTGGTTTTTCGCCGGCGCTTGGGGTCGACCGTATGAGTGGCTTTTTCTTGCTGGTGCTGGCGCTGATCGCGGTCCCTGCCCTTTACTACGCCCGCGATGCGCTGCGCGGCACACCGCGGGCGCGCGTGACGGCCGCGTTGAGCGGCGCGTTCTGCCTGGCGCTCGTGGGCCTGCTCACCGCGCGCGATGTCACGACCTTTCTCGCCTTCTGGGAGCTGATGACGTTACTGCCCGCGGCCCTGATTCTGGTCGGGCGCCACGACGAGCGTGCGCGCCGGGATGTGTTCGCGTATTTGGCGATCACGCACCTCGGCGGGGTGGGCGTGTGGGCCAGCATGCTGGTGCTGGCGGTGCACGGCGCGCTCGGCGGCACGCCGTTGCATGGAGATGGCCTGCGCGCGCTCGTCGCCGTGCTGGCGCTGATCGGCTTCGGGACCAAGGCGGGCGCGATGCCGTTGCACTCATGGCTGCCGCGAGCACATCCGCTCGCGCCTGCGCCCGTGTCGGCGCTGATGTCGGGCGTGATGATCAAGCTCGCGTTGTACGGCCTGATCCGCGTGCTGTTCGCGTGGGACGCGCCCGCGCCGCTGTGGGTGGGTATCGTGCTGCTCGGCTTCGGCGCGCTGTCGGCGCTGGGTGGCGTGCTGTACGCGCTCTTTCAGCACGAGCTCAAGCGGCTGTTGGCGTTTCACTCGATCGAGAACGTCGGGATCATCCTGTTGGGGCTCGGCGCATCGCTCGTGTTCGCAGCGATCGGCCGGCCGCTTTGGAGCGCGATCGCGTTTGCGGCGGCGTTGCTTCACATTCTGAATCACGCGATTTTCAAGGCGCTGCTGTTTCTCGGCGCAGGATCATTCGCAGCCGCCGTGGGGGGACTCGGTCTGGACCGGCTCGGCGGTCTGCTGCGCCGGATGCCCTGGACGGGTGGGGCCTTCGCACTCGGGGCGATGGCGATCGCCGGGCTACCGCCGCTCAACGGGTTTGTCTCGGAGTGGATGACCCTGCAGTCGCTGCTTCACGTCGCTGTGTATGGCCCGTTTGGCGTCTCGCTTGCGGCGCTGGTCGCGACCGCGGCGCTCGCCGCCACCGCGGCGCTCGCCGTGTTCTGTTTCGTGAAGGTGATCGGCCTGGTGCTGCTCGGAACGCCTCGCTCCGGGGAATGTGAGGCTGCGAAGGAGCGCAGCGTGGGCATGAGAGCCCCGCTGGTATTTCTGGCCGCTCTGTGCGTGCTGCTCGGCGCCACGCCTGGCCTGCTGGTCCCGACGCTCGCGAAGCTTCGCCTCAGCAGCGTTCCGTTGTCTGTGCATGCCGGCGTGTATCTGCCGGAAACTGGCGGGTTTCCGACGCTGGCTTTGACGCTCGCGCTGGTGCTGCTCACGATCGCGCTGTGGCGCCTTGCCGCCGGTCGTCGTGCTGCGCCAACGCCAGTATGGGCCTGCGGACAGGCTGTTGTGCCGGCTTTGGCGTGGACGTCGTCGGGGTTCACCAAGCCGGTCAGGCTGGTCTTGGAGGGCGTGCTGCGACCGACGCGCGACCTGACGACCGTGCGTGCGCAGTCAGGCGTGGTGCAGGAGGTGCGGTATGAGGCCGAGGTGCCGCATCTGTTCGACACTCTGCTGTACGAGCCGGTTACCGCCGCAGCGCTGCGGGCAGCTGCGCTCGTCCGCCGGCTGCAGTCTGGGAGCCTGCGGACCTATCTGATCTATCTGGTTGGGCTGTTGGTGCTGCTGCTCGTGCTCGTGCGCCTTGGGGTGCTGGCGTGAGCGTCGCCGGCGCGGTCGCCGGGGCCGTACAGATCCTCGGCGGCGTCCTGCTCGCGCCCCTGATCCCTGGCCTTATTCAGCAGCTCAAGGCGAGGCTGCAGGGTCGGCCTGGGCCCTCGCCGTTGCAGCCCTATCGTGAGCTGCGGCGGTTGTGGCACAAGAGCGGGGTGGCGCCGTTTCCCCGCACCGTGATCTACGAGCTGGCACCACCGGTGGTGGTTGCGTCATCGCTGGTGGCGCTCGTGATGCTGCCGATCGGCGGTCGCTCACCGGGCTGGCCGGTGGGTCACGATGCGCTCGTGCTCGTCGGGCTGCTGGCGCTCGCCCGCTTTGCGATCACCCTGGCCGCATGGGACACCGGTGGCGGCTTTGGACTGATGGGCGCAAGCCGCGAGCTGACCTTTGGGGTGCCGGTCGAGGCGGTCCTGCTGATGGTGCTGGCGGTTGTGGTGCTGCCGGCCGGGAGCACCAGCCTGATCGCGTTGAGCGACGCTGCCGCGCGACCACAGGTGTGGGGAGAGCCGGCGCACTGGGCAGCGCTGCTCGCGTTTGTGCTGGTGATGCTCGCCGAGACCGGCCGTCAGCCGATTGACAACCCCGATACGCATCTGGAGCTCACGATGGTCCATGAGGGACCGCTGCTTGAGTATGCGGGCCGCGAGCTCGCCTACCTACAGTGGGCGGCCGCAGCGCGGCACTGGATCATGCTGGTGCTCGCCACGGAGCTGTTTGTGCCGCAGCCCGAACCGTTCATGGCGCGCTTGGCGGTCCTTGTCGTGTCCCTGCCGGTCTGGTGTGGGCTGTTGGCGGTCGTTGAGACGACTCAGGCCAAGATGCGAGTCCTGCGCGTGCCGCTGTTCTTGGGTGCTGGCGGGTTGGTTTGCCTGCTCGGGTTGGCGAGCTGGTTTGCCGGGGGTGGCTCGTGAGCCACGGCGTGCTCTGGGTGCTGGCGCTCGGTGCGCTTGCTGTGGTGGTCGTCCGCCGACGGTCGATTGCGATCGCGCTGGTTGCCCTGCAGTCGCTGGTCCTGGGCATACAGGCGATTACCCAGGCCTCTGGCACGTCGACTGCCCTGCTGGTCGCTGGGATCGTGCTGCTGGCCAAGGCGATCGCTCTGCCAGCGCTACTCGGGCTGATCGTCCTGCGCACCCGTGAGCCGGGACGGATGGCGTCAGAGCGTCACCCGCTGGCACGGCTCACGGTCGCCCTGGCGATCGCGCTGGCGGTGGTGACCCTCATGCCGCGCTTCGGACTGGCGCATGCCGATGTCGAGGACACCGCGGTTGGCCTGGTCGCGCTCGGTCTCGCCATAGCCGTTGTGCGCCGGCCGGCGGTCTTTCAGGCATGCGGGTTTCTGGTGGCCGAGAATGGCCTCTACCTCGCTGCGCTCTCCGTGCCGAGGGGCTTCCCGGTGTTCATCGAGCTTGGGCTGGTGTTCGACATCGTCGTCGTGATCTCGGTGGCGGGCGCGTTCAGCGCCAGAATCCACGGGGAGTTCGGGACCGGAGATACCTCGTTGTTGGGAGGTCTGCGTGATTGAAGCGCTCGTGATCGCCGTCCCGGCGCTGCCGGTCGCCTGCGGGCTGCTGGTTCAGTTGGCGCGCACCCCGGCAATGGCCGACCGGATCAATCTCGCGGGCGCGCTGCTGACCGCGGTGTGTGCGGGTCTTTTGGCGATCCTGGCGCTGGTCGACAGCTCCAGTCCCACGCAGGGTGCCTGGTATGTGGTTGACGGCGCCACCGGCGCGTTTGTCGGCGTTGTGGCCGGCGTCGGACTGCTCAGCGCGCTGGTCTCCCCGGGATACCTGGCCAGCGCGGATCGCAGCATCTTTCACGCCGCCCGCGCGCGGGCTTGGTACTACCTCGGCTTTGACCTGTTCTGGGCCGCGCTGCTGGCGATCCCCCTGGTCAACAACCTCGGTGTCGCGTGGTTGCTGGTCGAGGCGACCACCGGCGCCTCCGCTCTGCTTGTTGCATACAGCGGCCGGCGCTCAGCGCTGGAGGCGGGCTGGAAATACCTTGTGCTGACCACCTTTGGGCTGACGATCGCCCTGGCCGGCATCCTCGTGCTCTATGTCGGCCTGGCGCCGCACGGAGGTGCTCTGGGGACCTTGAACTGGCAGGCGATTGCGCGCCGCGCCCACTCGTTGCCCAGGGAGGATGCGCTGTTGGCGTTTCTGCTGATCGTCGGCGGGCTCGCGACGAAGATTGGCTGGGCACCGGTGCACAATTGGCTGCCAGACGCGCATAGTGAGGCGCCGCCGCCGGTCAGCGCACTGCTGTCTGCGGCGCTGTTGCCGACGGTGATCTTGGTCGCGTGGCGTGTGCTCGTCACGCTCGGCCCAGCGTTGCGCGCCGGCGTGGGAGACGCGACGTTCATCGCGTTTGGCCTGGCGTCGTTGGCGATCGCCGTCCCGTTCCTGTGGCGGCCGCTGCCATGGAAACGGCTGCTGGCGTACTCGAGTCTCGAGCACATGGGCGTGCTCGCGCTCGGCATCGGGTTCGCTTCGCCGCTGGCGACCGCAGGCGTGCTGTTGCACCTGGCCGGGCATGCCCTGGCCAAAGCGCTTGGGTTCTACGCTGCGATGCCACTGCTGGGCCACCAACCCGAGAGCGCCGAGCGCCCGCCGCGTGGGATCGCGAAGCTCAGCACTGGGACTGCGGCCGCGATCGGCGTCAGCCTCGGATCGCTCAGCGGGTTGCCGCCCTCACCGCTGTTTTTCAGCGAGCTGCTCATCCTGATCGGTGGGATCGCCGCTGGGCATCTCGTCGTCGCGCTGATTGCAGCCGCCTTGCTCGGCCTCGGCTTCCTCGGGCTGGCGCACGCTCTGATCGAGGGTCTGCTCGGCGGCGAGCCACACCGCCCGTGGCCTCGCGGGCGCAGCGTCCGCGTCACCGAACGTCTCGCCACCGTGATCGGTTTGAGTCTGCTCGTGCTCGCGGCCTGCGCCTACCTGCTCCCTGGCTCCGCGACCGTGCGCATGCTGATGGACGGCCTCACATGAGCACGCCGCACAGCGCTTCCGGACACATGCCCGGCGCCGCTGAGATCACAGCGGTACCGGCAGGGGCCTGGCGCCAGGCCTGCCTTGACGCGAACGCCCGAGGCGAGCGCTTTGGCGGCCTGTTTGCCCGCCGCTCCGCGTCCGGGCCAGCGCAACTGCGAGCCGTGTTCAGCACGCCGGGCAGCGAGCGGCTGATCACCTGCGATGCCACCGAGCGCACCGTCGAGACGATTGTCGACACGATCCCGGCTGCTGGCTGGGACGAGCGTGAAGCGCACGACCTGCACGGAATCAACTTCACCGGCCACGAGCCCCTGCGGCCGCTACTTGACCACCATGCGCCGCTTGCGGCCTGGACGGTCCCCACCGTCGGTGACGACGTCCACCAGGTCGCCGTCGGGCCAATCCACGCCGGTGTGATCGAGTCGGGCCACTTTCGCTTCCACGTCGTCGGAGAGCTGATCCTGCACCTCGACGTGCGCCTCTTCTACAAGCGCCGCGGTCTTGAGACAGCTGCCACCGGACGGTCGCTGGGCGAAGGGATCGCATACGCGCAGCGGGCCTGTGCGGCATGCGCGGTGACCAACACGGTGGCCTACGCACAAGCGTGTGAAGCGGCACTCGGGCTTGAACCGGACGACCACCTGCGGCGTGCCCGCACGGTTCTGCTTGAGCTCGAGCGCGTCTACAACCATCTGAACGACATCTCCGCGATCTGCGCTGGGGTCGGGTTCGCGGCTGGCGTGATGGCGTACGCCGCCCTGAAAGAGCGCGCTCAGCGCCTGAACGAACGCCTCGCATGGCACAGGTTCCTGTTCGACACGGTCGCTGTGGGCAGGAGCGCAATCTCACTCGACAGCCGCGAGGCCGCGGACGCCCGTCGCGAGCTGGCAGCGATCCGCCGCGAGCACGAGGCGGTCTGGCGCCAGCTGGGGTTCGTGACCTCGCTACAGCAGCGACTCGAAGGCGTCGCCGCGCTCAGCGCCGCCGACGCTGAGCGCTTCGGCGCTGTCGGTCCCGCCGCACGCGCCTCGGGCCTACCCCACGACCATCGCCTCCACAGTCCCCGACTGCATTATGGCGGCTTCACCGCGGCCGTCTCAGACGTCGCCTCCGGTGATGTTGCGGCGCGGACGAACCAGCGCGCGCTCGAACTGCGCCAGTCTCTGGAGCTACTGGACGAACTGCTCACCCGGCCGCTTGAGCACGGCACGGTCCGGCGCCGTGGCGGAGAGACACGTACGGCTGTGGGTCGTGTCGAAAGCCCTCGCGGCGTGACCGTCTGCGTGATCGAGCGCGAGGGTGACCGTCTGGGCGCGCTGCACCTGCGCACCGGCTCATACGCGAACTGGCCGGTGCTCGCGCACACGGTGGTCGGCGAGCTTATGCCCGACTTTCCGCTCATCAACAAGAGCTTCGAGCTCTGCTATGCCTGCACGGACCGCTGACAGTGTTCGTGTTGCTCAACCACCTGCAGCGACTCCGCCGCGACACGCCACGGGCACCGGACCGCCGGCGTGGCTCGCTCGCGGTCCGTCACGTCGACGCTGGCTCCTGCAATGGCTGTGAGCACGAACTCACCGCAGCCACGAATCCGTTCTACGATCTCCAGCAGTACGGGCTGAATATCGTTGCCTCGCCGCGCCACGCCGATGTGCTGCTCATCACCGGGGCGATCACCACACGGATGGCCGGGCCCCTCCGCACAGCTTATGAATCGATGCCCGAGCCCAGGCTCGTCGCCGCGCTCGGAGACTGCGCCCTGGGCTGCAATCTCCTCGGCGACCAAGCAGAACTTGCTGGGCCGCTTGAAACGATCCTCCCGGTCGACCTGCGCATCCCGGGCTGTCCGCCCACGCCGAAGGCGATTGCCGAGGCGCTCACCGCCGCGCTTCACAGACCATCCAGCTCAGGCCATTCATCTGGTCTTATAAGATGATAAGATATGGCGTAAGGAAGGACTTGGGACTGCGATGAGCACCAGTGAACATGTCGGCTCGGCTGGCTGGTAGGTGAGGTCGATGCTGACCCAGCGCTCGGTGAGCGATGACATCCAGCATCGGTTCCAGATGAGCTCTCAGCGCCTCCCATCGCAGCAGCCGCCGGTCGCTCAGACTGTGCAAGCGGGAGCCCCCGTCGCCGCGGTCCGATGTGTGCTGGGGATCTACGGCGCTCGTTACGCGTTGGCTCTGCGCCGTGCCACGGCTGCCAGTTCGAGCGTTGAGCGGCAGGCGGCCTTCGCGGAAGCCCAACGCATCATTGAGGTGTCCCTGCCGCTGCGCAGGCAGATCGCCGCGCCGGCCAACACGTCCGCGGTGGCCAACGTTGCACCCGCCTGTGCGTCGCCGACGAGCCCGTGTGCCGGGTGAGCGCACCTAAATATGGGTGCCATGGCAAGCGCGCTGATCTCTGTGCGGGTGCAGGCTCGCTCTCGTCGTCCAGGGCTCGTTGCACAACGAGCGGGCGTCCTGGTCGTACGCGTTGGGGCTCCAGCGCTTGACGGACGCGCCAACCATGCCGTCTGCCGACTGCTCGCCCAAGAACTCGGTGTGCGTGATTCGAGTGTGACCGTTGTCCGCGGAGAGCGTGCCCGCGAGAAGCTCCTACGAATCGACGGCCTCGACCAGGAAGCCGCTGAAGCTGCTCTCGGCTTGCAGACGGGCCAGTCGGAACAGGGGTCTGCCGATGGGTGCGACGATCGTGAAACCGCGTCGTGAGCGTTCGCCACGGGTCGCCCAATCTTGCCCTCCGCCGGAGGGTGGAATGCCTCCGGCGCCTCAACGCCACATCGCCCGCGAGATCTACACCACCCTCAAAGCGGACCTCGCCCACCTCGCCCAAGCGGACCAACCAACCACCAGCCACCCACCGGCGCCCAGCAGCAGCGTTGCCGGCACCAACTCCCGGCTATGCGCCACCCGCTAACCACCTGACATCTGTGGGAACGTCAGGGCTTCCGTCAGCGTGCCGATCGACGGCGGCCAAGCAGAGGGCCAGCTCGAGCTCGGCGCGATCGCCATGTCCGGATTCGAACGCGGCCAGCCGGTGGGAGGCGCTGCTGCGGGCGACCGCGACCGGAGTCTGCCGCCCCGGCGCGCGCGCGGCTCGCGCCCGGTGATGCTGCGCGGCGTAATTCTCGACGCTGCCTTTCACGCTCGCGGCCACGACCACATGGTCGAGATCAGCGCCAACGTCACGATCTGCGGTGTCTTTGACCGCCGCCGCCTTGGGCGCAGCAGGCCTGAAGGCGCTTGGATGGGCAGGGAGGCGCCGCCACTGCTGGCCTGGGAGCCACCGCTGGCCACGAGCGGGGAGGACACTCACTAGCATCACTGCTCGTGAACGGACCGCTCATCGTCATCCTTGCCGCGGGCCAGGGAACGAGGATGCGTTCACGGACGCCCAAGCTGCTGCACACGATCTGCGGGCGCACGATGATCGGTTGGGCGCTCGACGCCGCGCGCGCGGCCGGCGCCGGGCGCATCATTGTCGTGGACGCCCCCGGCGAGGTGCTGCGGGCGCACCTTGACGCGGACGTCGAGCTGGTCGTCCAACCGCTGCCGGACGGCACCGGCGGTGCACTGCGGGCCGCGGCCGGCGCGCTGGGTGATCAGGAGACGGTGGTCGTGATCAACGGCGATGTGCCGCTGCTCGGCGCCGACACGATCCGAGCGCTCGCGCAGGCGCACGCCCGCTCAGGCGCGGCAGCGACGATCGCCACGAGCATCCTCGATGAGCCCGCCGGCTGGGGTCGGATCGTGCGTGGCGCCAACGGTGGTGTGGAGCGGATCGTCGAGACCCGCACACCCGGCGACGCGACCGCCGACGAGCTCGGGATCAGAGAGGTGAACACCGGGATCTACGGCTTCACTGCCGAGGCGCTGGGACCGGCCCTGGCGCTGCTTACAAGCGACAACGCACAGGGCGAGTACTACCTGACCGAGCTGCCCGCGATCCTGCGCGCCGCCGGGCACCGGGTCGAGGCGTTCCCGCTCTCGGACGCCGGAGAGGTCTTCAACGTCAACGACCGCGTCCAGCTGGCGCAGGCCACAGCCGTCGCGCAACGGCGCATAATCGAGCGCCACATGCGCGCCGGGGTGACGATCGTGAACCCCGAGACGACCGTCATCGACGCGGATGTGACGCTCGCCACAGATGTGCTGATCCAGCCCGGAAGCGCGCTGTATGGCGCGACGACGGTGGGGGAGGGGTCGGTGATCGGCCCGCACAGCACGCTGCTTGACTGCTCGGTTGACGCCGGCTCCCAGGTGGTCCACAGCTATGCGGTGGGTGCTGTGATCGGCGAGCGCGTCAGCGTCGGGCCGTTTGCCTACCTGCGGCCCGGTACCGTGCTGCACGCCGGTGCCAAGGCCGGCAGCTTCGTTGAGATCAAGAACTCCGAGGTCGGCGAGCGCAGCAAGGTGCCGCACCTCAGCTACATCGGCGATGCCACGATCGGCGCGGAGACCAACCTCGGGGCGAGCACGATCACCGCCAACTACGACGGCACCGCCAAACACCGCACCGAGATCGGCTCGCGCGTGCGCACCGGCGTCGACACGACGCTGGTGGCGCCGGTCACGCTCGCCGACGACGTCGTCACGGGCGCCGGATCGGTGATCACCCGGGACGTCCCCGCAGGTGCGCTGGCGATTGCGCGCGAGCGCCAGCGAAACATCGAAAACTACGCCGAGCGTGTGGGCGCGCAGCCCGCGCGGAGCGATTCCACGCATGCTCCGGGTGGCCATGGCGGCTGACTCGGCGCGAGTGAGCATCGCAGCCGCAACTGTGCGTAGCATGAGGAGAGGATGAGCGTCGCCGAGATGCCCTACGAGTCGAGTGAGCTGCACGCCGACCCGGATAAGCGCCTGATGCTCTTTTCCGGTCGCGCCAACCGCGGTCTGGCCGCCCGCATCGCCGATCGGCTGGACGTCTCGCTGGGTCAGGTGACCACCAAGACGTTTGCCAACGGCGAGGTGTACTGCCGCTACGGCGAGTCGGTTCGCGGCGCGGATGTCTTCATCGTGCAGCCAACCTGTGGCAACCTCAGCGAGGGGTTGAGCAGCAACGACGCGCTGATGGAGCTCCTGGTGATGGTGGATGCGGCGGTCGGCGGCTCAGCCCACCGCGTGGTTGCCGTCACGCCCTGGTACGGCTACTCGCGTCAGGACAAGAAGTCAGCCCCGCGCGAGCCGATCAGCGCCCGTCTGGTGGCGCATATGCTGGAGGCCGCCGGCATCGACCGGATCCTCACCATGGACCTGCACGCCGGCCAGATCCAGGGCTTCTTCCAGAAGCCCTGCGACCACATGACGGCGATGTTCATCCTCACCCAGTACTTCACCGACCTCGGGCTTGATGACCTGGTGGTGGTCGCCCCGGACGCCGGGCGTGTGAAGCTCAACAAGCGCTTCGCGTCGAAGATGGGCGCCGACCTGGCGATCCTCAACAAGGAACGTCCCGCCCAGCAGCAGGCCGAGATCAACTACGTGATCGGCGACGTGCGTGGCAAGACCGCGCTGATCGTCGACGACATCATCGACACCGCCGGCACGCTGCGGGCCGCCGCGGAGGCCGTCAGGGAAGCGGGCGCCCGCCGGGTCTACGTGGCAGCCACGCACGGCCTGTTCTCCGGCAACGCCGTTGAGAACCTGGTCGCGGGCGGCTTCGAGCAGGTGGTGGTCACCGACACGGTGCCCCTGCCGCCGGGTACGCCGGACTTCGTCAAGGTGCTCTCGGTCGCCGATCTGCTGACCAGCTCGATCCGGCAGATTTTCACCGACGGCTCGGTCTCCGACGTGTTCGGCGGCGAGAACCAGCTTTTCTGACATCCGCCCTGATCCGCGGCACGGTTGACGGCGTAGCGCAACCACTGCAGGAGGGCATAGATGGCAAGACGCAGGTCGTTGACGAGCCAGCTCTACAGGGCCGCCCGCATCTCAAACAACATCAGTTCGCTGCGCAGCCCCACACGGGCCGCCAGACGGGCAAAGAACGTGGCCGTCGGTCGCGCGCTGGGTCGCGCCGGGGTGTGGCGCAGGCTCTGGAAGTGAGGCACCCGGCGCGCGGGTCTCAAGCGCGCGGGTCTGAAGCGCGCCCGTCT
>JAJZID010000042.1 GCA_021810705.1 Actinomycetes bacterium | reverse complement strand
GCTTCGCGGCCGCCCAGCACCTGCTCTCGCTCGGCCACCGGCGCATCGGGATGATCAGCGGCCCCGACGACATGCTCTGCTCGGTGGCGCGCGTCGATGGCTACCGCTCGGCGCTTGAGCGCGCCGGCGTCAACTTCGACCCCGAGCTCGTCCGCGTCGGCGACTTCCACGTCGACGGTGGCCGCCGCGGCGCTTCGGAGCTGCTGGACCTGGCCGAGCCGCCAACCGCGATCTTCGCGGGCAGCGACCTGCAGGCGCTGGGTGTCTATGAGGCGGCACGGCCACGCGGCGTGCGCGTGCCTGAGGATCTCTCGGTCGTGGGCTATGACGACCTGCGCTTCGCCCGCTGGGTCGGGCCGCCGCTGACCACGATCCGCCAGCCCCTGGGCGAGATGGCGGAGACCGCCGCACGCATGCTGATCCGCATGAGCGAGGACCCGGACGCCCCGATCAACCAGCGCTTTGACCTGGCCACCAGCCTGGTGGTGCGCGCGTCCACGGCGCCGCCTGCGCGTCGAGCCGGCGGCGCCGACCTGTAGGATCAGCGCATGCCGCTTGAGGGACGCTACGCACCGCCCGACCCAGCCGACTGGGTACGCGAGCAGATCGAGAGCTGGGAGCGGTCTGGCGGCACCGAGGGCACCACGCTGGCTGACAGCGGCCTGCCGGTCGTGATCGTCGTCAACCGCGGCGCGCGCAGCGGCGAGCTGCACCGCACGCCACTGATGCGGGTCGAGCACGACGGCACCTACCTGGCGGTCGGCTCCAAGGGCGGCGCCCCGAAGAACCCCGCCTGGGTCGCGAACCTGCGGGCCAATCCGCAGGTTGAGGTCTGGGACGGGCCTGCACGCAGTGACCGCCTGGCCAGGGAGATCAGCGGCGCGGAACGCTCGCTGTGGTGGTCGCGCGCGGTCGCGGCCTTTCCGCCGTACGCCGAATATCAGGAGCGGACCGAGCGGCTGATCCCGGTGTTCGTGCTCGAACCGATGGACTGAGCGCCTCCTCGGGCGTGGGCGCCCAAGGAGTGGATCGTGCACCCCGCTCTGTGGTGTTGGCCCCCGGGGCGTTCCTGAGTGTGACTCCGGTCCGGCACCCCCTATGCGCCTGCAGGTGACCGCTTAAGGCTGCTTCCTTCCGGACCTGACCTGGTTCACGGGCCTTCATCGCTTTGGGACCTGACCATCACCGCCACGCGCGGGATGCTGTCCGTGGACGTCCACCCCTCGGGGGGGAATTCAGCCCCGCTTGAAGCGGCTTGCGGGTTACAGGGCACCGCTAGCGCCCCGCCTAGCACGATCCACACACGATGCTAGAGCCTGAGCGCCGCGGCGTGCAGCGCGACCCCGAGATGAAGCCTTTATCGCGTGCGCCGATACTCTGCGAGGAATGTCAATCGGAGTCGTAGGTCTCGGGTATGTGGGTCTGCCGCTGGTGGTCGCGTTCGCGCAGGCCGGCGAGGAAGTGATCGCGGTCGATACGGACAGCGCCAAGGTCGCGTCTATCTCCAGGGGCGAGTCCTACGTCGAGGACATCCCATCGGAGCTGTTGGGATCGGTGCTACCGAAACTGCGTACAACCACGGACTACGCTTCCCTCGCAGAGGCCGAGGCGATCGTCATCTGCGTGCCCACGCCGCTGAACGCAAACCGCGAGCCCGACCTCACACCGCTCGAGGCCTCCGCGGCAGGACTCGCCGAGGTTGTGCGGGCGGGTCAGCTGGTGGTGCTCGAGTCGACCACCTATCCGGGCACCACGCGCGGGCTGCTCGTGCCCGCGCTCGAGCGCGGCGGCAAGTTGCGCGTGGGCGAGAACCTGAACGTCGCCTTCTCGCCAGAGCGTGTCGATCCCGGCCGCACCGACTTCACGCTCGAGAACACACCCAAGGTCGTCGGCGGGATCACGGCCGCCTGCACCGAGCGGGCCGCCGAGCTCTACGGCCGCGTCTGCAAACACATCCAGCGGGTCTCGACGCCCGAGGCGGCGGAGCTGACCAAGCTGCTCGAGAACATCTTCCGCTCGGTGAACATCGCCCTGGTAAACGAGCTGGCGATGGTCGCCGAGCGCATGGGCATCGACATCTGGGAGGTGGTGGACGCGGCAGCCACCAAACCCTACGGGTTCATGCGCTTCGAGCCCGGCCCCGGCATGGGCGGCCACTGCCTGCCCGTGGATCCCTTCTACCTGACGTGGCGGGCGCGGGAGTTCCAGATGTCGACCGAGTTCATCGAGCTGGCCGGCAAGATCAACCAGCAGATGCCGCACTACTGCGTCGAGCGCATCGAGCTGGCGCTCAACGACATGTCAAAGCCGATCAGGGGGTCGAAGATCGCGCTGCTCGGTGTCGCCTACAAGGGCGGGATCGGTGACATGCGCGAGTCGCCGGCGCTGCGGATCATCGAGGTGCTGGAGCGGCGGGGAGCCGACCTCGTCTACCACGACCCGTACGTGCCGGCCCTGCGGGAGTGCGGGCTGCACAGCCTGCCGCTGGCGGAGGCGACCGACGCCGCCGACGCGGTCGTGCTCGTGACCGCCCACCCCGGCATCGATCACGAGCGGATCGCGCGGGAGGCAGCGCTGTTCGTGGACCTGCGCGGCGTCACCCGTCATCTCGACGCGGCGTCGAACATCGTGCGGCTTTAGGGGACCGGGCGCCAGGTTCGCGCTGCGGCGGTATAACCCATGCATGGACCTGGTGGGCGCGGCAGCGGGGATCGTCGGCGTCGCGAACGTCGAGCAGGACGTGCGGATCGCTGACACGAGCGGGCTGGCCGGGGTGGCGCCGGTGCTCGCCCGCCCCGCGGACGCCGAAGAGGTGCGCAAGCTGGTGGCCTGGGCCTACGCGCATGACGTGGCGATCGTGCCCGTCGGTGGGTGCAGCGGCTACAGCGGTGGCGTCGTGCCGGTGTTCGACGGGCCGGGCCTGGCGATCTCGCTGGAGCGCGTGAATCGGGTGCGTTCGCTCGAGCCGCTGCTGTGGCGGATGGAGGTGGAGGCCGGCGTCAGGACCGCCACCGTGCAGCGGCTCGCGCGCGAGAACGGCCTCTACTTTCCCCCCGACCCCGGCGCGCCCGAGCAGTCACAGATCGGCGGCAACCTGGCAACGAACGCGGGTGGGCCGCACACCTTCAAGTACGGAGTGACCTCGCGTTGGGTGATGGGCGTCGAGGCGGTGATCGCCCCTGGCGAGCTGGTCCGCTTCGGTGGCCCGGTGCGCAAGGACGTGGCCGGTTACGACCTGCGCGGGCTGCTGATCGGCAGCGAGGGAACGCTTGGCATCATCACCGCGGCGTGGCTTGCGCTGATGCCAGCACCGCCACAGGTGATCCCCGTGCTGGCCGGCTTCGAAACGATCGCTTCCGGGGTTGACGCGGTCGCGGCGGTGCTCGCCAGCGGGGTTGTACCGGCGACGCTCGAGTATCTCGAGGGGCGCTGCCTGGAGCTCGCGCCACCGCCGTTCCTGGACGCGCCCCCGCGGTTTTTGGTGATCTGCGAGGCGGAGTCCGAGTCTGAGCGCGACGCGCTGCTCGACGCACTCGGGCGGGGCGCCTCGAGCTGTGAGCCGCGTGAGCTGTGGCGCTGGCGTGGCGGCGTCTCGCTGGCGGCGCGGGCCGCACTCGGTGAGAAGCTCTCGGAGGACATTGTCGTGCCACTGGACCGGCTGGGCGAAGCGATCGAACAGGTCCTCGAGATCGGCGGCAGTCACCGCCTGCAGGCGACCTCCTGGGGCCACGCCGGCGACGGCAACCTGCACGCGACGTTCATGTACAACCCGGCTGATCCGGCGGCTGGCGAGCGCGTCCAGGCAGCGGCGCTGGAGCTCTTCGAGCTCGCGCGAGCACTCGGTGGGAGTGTCAGTGGCGAGCATGGGCTGGGGCTGCTGAAGGCAGGCCAGCTGCTCGGACAGTGGTCAGAGGCCGCCGTCCGAGCACACGAGCACGTCAAGCAGGCCCTGGACCCCAAGGGCCTCTTCAACCCGGGCAAGAAGGCGCCGCGGCCGGCCTACTGACGGGCGCCAGTCCGGACAGCAGCACTCAGGTGGCGACAACGCGGTCACGGCCGCTCTGCTTGGCCGCATACAGACGGCCATCAGCCACCCTGATCAGCTGGTCGAGGTCTTCAGCGCAGGCCGACGTGGCCACACCGATGCTCGCCGTCAGATTCAGTCCCGCTGCGATCTGCGACCACGGCTCCCGCGCGATCGCGAGGCGTATGCGCTCCGCGCACTGGGCCGCAGCATCCGCCTCGGTCAGCGGCATCAACACCAGAAACTCCTCGCCGCCGCTGCGCACGACCGTATCGCTGGTGCGCAGCACGCCGCACATGAGGTCCGTGGCGCGAACCAGCACCCGATCACCGACACTGTGACCGTGACGGTCGTTGACCTCCTTGAAGTGATCGAGGTCGACGACCGCAACGCTGAGCAGCGTCGCGGCATCGTCCCCCGCGGGCCTGGCCAGCTTGCGGGCGAGAAAACGCCTGTTGTGAACCCCCGTCAGCCAATCGCGATCAGCCTGATCGAGCAGCTGCTCCTGCAGCTGCTCGAGCTGGCCGGCGCGTCGCTCGAGCTCCGCGTGCGCCCTGGCGAGCTCACGATTCTTCTCGGCCAGGGCGCGGCTTTCGCAGCTGGCACGGTGCGCCTGCGCAACGGCACGCTCGAGACCGATCCGCAGCTCGGTGATCTCCGTGAATGCCTCACGCTCAAGCTCCGCGGAGCGCAGCAGCATGTCATAGGCCGGCTCGGGCTGACCGGCCTCACGCAGTGCGGCGGCCACGGCGGCGAGGATCATGCTGCGAGTGTGGGGCATGCGCTCGCCAAGCAACTCGAGCGCACTTTCACCGGCTTGCTGGGCATGCTCGTACTGTCCGAGTTGCATGCGAGCGATCACCTCGGCACGGACGGCCGCGCCGAGCAGGTATGGGTTTGGCCGCTCAACCGCGGCGATCAGCGCCAGCGAGCGGCTGGTCTCAGCGAGCGCCCGCTCCGGATCACCGGCGCGCAGCTCGATGTCAGCACGCGTCGCGTGGATGACCGCCAGCGCAAAGGCGTTGGGCCGCGACTGCTGGGCGAGCTTCAAGGCGAGCTTGATTGACCGGCGCGCCTCCGTGACACGACCGTTGCTCTCGTGATGCACGGCGATGTCGTTGTGGGTGAGCGCCTGCTCCCAGAGGTTCCCGGAATCAAGCGCGAGCTCGAGTGTCTCGTGAAGGCGTCTGTCGAACCCTTCCACCGCAACGTTGCCGAGCACAAGCGACGCACAGCGCCGGGCGAAGATGCGCAGATCCGGCTCACCGCAGGCGTCCGCCAGGCCGACCGCGCGTTCGGCGCCGGCGAGTGCCTGTGCGTAGGCCCCTGTGAAGAACGCCACCTGCGCCTGCAGAGCGGCAAGCTCACACCCAGCGACAGCGCTGTACTCGTCCACGTCGTCGAGCAACCGCTCGGCCTCGAGCGCACGGTCCATGGCCCTGCGGGTGTCGCCGCGGTGCAGATGTATGTGGCCTTCAAGCGCGCGCCCGCGGGCGATGAGCGTCGCCGCTTGGTTGCCGTCAGCCCACTCGCAAGCGGCGATCGCGCTCGCGAGCGCCCCCTCTGGATCCTCAGGGAAGGTCCTGCGCGCCGCATCGAGTCGGGCGGCCAGCTGTTCCGGCGACCGCACGAGATCGAGCTCGCGCGCCCTTCCGCCAGCGGCCAGATCCGTGAGTTCACGAGCCAGCCGCGGCGAGGCCGCGCGCGGCTTGCGGCCACGGGAGCTAGCCCCCCAGCCCAGCGAGTCACGGCTTGCAGGTTGCCTGGCAGAAGACATCGATACGCCCTTTGGCACTTATCGGACCGGGAGGCCCGACACTGAAGATAACCGTTGGACCGGATTGCCCGGTACGACACGCCCAGGCCAGACCGGACGGACAGGGTTCCAGGCACGGTGCCCGCTCGACTGACCAAGGCCAGCCGGCGGCATTCAAGCCCTCAACAGCGGGACACCGGGAGGCGAACCCACCCCACTTCCGCTGATTCTGCGTCGGTCTCGATTGCAATGAGCCCGAGCCTACGGGCTACGCGACCAGACGGGCGCGCATGTGCAGGAAGAACGGAGTCGTCGCGGCCTGCGCCAGCAGGGCGCTCGCGGCAGCCGCGTCCGGCTGTGGCCGCGGCTCGCGCAGCTCCTCGATCACGAACCCGGCGGCCGATAAGGCTCGCGTGTAGTGCTCCAACGGCCGCTCGCGGCCGACGAAGCGCATCGTGAGGCCGGCGCGCTCAACGGTTTCATCGAAGTCTGTCTCGACGAAATAGCTGTCGGCAGCGGCAGGGTCGCGGTTGAACGGGTGCCCAATTGCGAGGCAGAGCCGCCCCTGCGGGACCAACACGCGGGCCGTCTCGCGGATGGCGCTCGCCGGGTCCGGCATGTCCATCAGGCACATGAACGAGACGGCCAAATCGAAGCTCTGCGCATCCCACGGCAGCGCAGTCGCATCTCCGCAGACGACCTCCTGATATCCGCCTGCATCCCGCGCGAGGTCTGCCAGCACCTGCGAACGGTCAAGGCCCCAGACGCGATGGCCGCGCTCGGCCAGGAAGCGACCCACACGACCCTCGCCGCAACCAACATCAACCGTCCCGATGCCCGGTTCGGGCAGCAACTGCGCAAACGCCGGAAGGTTCCAGCCCCAGAACCAGACATCATGGCCAGGTGTACGCGCCCATGCCGCCCACTGCTCGGCGTTCGCCTCCCACTCCCTGCTCACATCGCGTGGAGACACGGGCGGTCATGCTACGCGAAGCTCGGAGGATCCGGCCGCTCAGCGCTGGGACAGCCGCGCTAAAGTCATGTGCCCGGCCTAGCGGCACCCCATCAGACGTGAATGATTGACCAAAAGGGGCGACAGCGAGGGTGGTTATAACCCGCCCTCGATGTCAAGCAGCAGGCCATAAAGTGAGTACTTGCAGGACGAAGGGCGCGTAGCTCAGCGGGAGAGCGCTCGCTTCACACGCGAGAGGTCGGTGGTTCGAAACCACCCGTGCCCATCATTTAAAAAGCCTGCCAACACGGGCTTTTTGGTAAGCGTTCAGTTGGTCGCTCGGGCTGCTGGCGCTGAGCTCAGGCCAGGAGGGGAGTGGGAAGTGCCGCGGGCGTGGTGGCTGTTCGTGTCGGCGAGGTAGTCAAAGAGGCTGCGGGCTTGGAGGCGGCAGGTGGTGTGGGCTGAGAGCAGCCGGGCGATCAGGGTTTCGCCGTCCTCTGATTGGCTGCCGAGGGAGAGCTTGCGGTAGATGACTGAGCCGCGTAGTGATCGTTCGGCGTGATTGTTGGTTGGCGTGACGCCTTGGACCTTGGCAAAGGTCCATAGTGCGGGCCTTATCTTCAACAGGTTCTTCGCGAGTCCGCGGGTGCGCTTATAGCGCGGTGCCTTCTCGGCGTGCGTGCGCAGGATCGGCTTGAGCTGGCGTTGGAGTCGACGGACCTGGCGCTGTAGCTCGACGCGGTCATCGGTGCGTTGGAATGCGTCCCAGGCACAGAACAGCGCATCGCAGATCTTCAGGGCCGCTTGTCCGAATTGCTGCTCGGCCTCAAGGCCTTCGGCTTGGGCATGGAAGTCACGCTGTAGGCGAGAACAGCAGATCTGCTGACGATGGACGGGGAGATGGTTATAGGCCCACCAGCGATCAGAGGTGATGATCGCCCGGTTTGAGATGAGCAGCTCGCGGGCGTGATCCTCATGACGGCGACCGGCGACCGCCAGCACCCCATGCCGATCAGTGAACATGCCCCATAACGTTCGCTGGGCGCCTTTGAGCCGCCAGCCGGTCTCGTCCATGTTGAGCGCTCCAGCCGCACGGACGTGCGCGAGCAGATCCTCATAGGGGCCTGCCAGCGCGTCACCGGCACGAGCAAGGATCGCGTGAACGGTCCCGCTGCTGATCGAGCTCCTTGACCAGCTCGACCACGTCACGCCGTGAGATCCGGTTACGGACTGACAGCACCGCGACCGCGGCCTGGAGCCGGGGCCCGAACGCGCTAGCGGCGATCTGGACAGGCAGCTCAACACGACCGATCTGGCCACAGTCCGGACAGCACACGCTACAGGCCAATGCTCGATCACCTCATCCACCGCCCAGCACGGCAACAGCTCCCGGCCCTTGCCCTCATGCCCAGGCTGGGCGCCCTAGCTCTTGCCCGACGGGCCCTTCGCTCGCGCCGGCCTGCTCCCCTTCCGCGCCGCCGGCGGATCACTTGACCGCGGCCGCTACGAGTTCTTGGAGCTCTTGGCCAACTCGCGCTCAAGCTTCCCCACCCGCCCGGTCAACTGCTGAATCTGACGATCCATCCGCAAAAGAACCTCGACCACCGCCTCACGCCCCAGGTCAAAGATCGCCACGGCCTCAACATGCTCCACACCCCACCATTCGACAGAACGGCGTTATGTCCCACCCGACCCTCTGAACGCTTACCCTCGTCCACGCTCGCATCTCTGGCTCGCGCTGCTCGTACTTCGGCGCGCCATCTGTTCGTATCCAGCGCTCTCAGCGGATTGTGTCTACGGCGTCTGCAGCGTGGCCTCACTTTCCTCGCTCTGTGCCCAGACTCGCGAGCCTTCCATCGATCGCTGCCGGCATTCCCGCAGCTAGCGGCTGGGTCTAGACGCGTGACACGTGGTAGGGCGGTTGGCCGGCCCATACACTTCGAGCCATGGCAGCGACGAACACACGCCACATCCAGGTCCGCGTCGCTGACCTTCTGGGCCCGGAGGCTGAGCTCGAGGTTGGCCCCGGGCAGGTCACGATCCGCCGTAGCGGGAAGCTGACGCGCGAGTACCTCGAGAGCATTGCGAAGCCCCCGCTCACGGCCGAGCAGCTCGGACGCCACGCGACCACTCCGCTCACCGACGCCGAACGCGCAGCGCTCGACGATTTCCTGAACGGATGAACCCCGAGGACGTGCCTCCCGGCGCGTTGCTGGTCGACACCAACGTCGTCTCCTGGATCGCACTTGGAGAGGCGCGCTCCGAGGAGTTCAGAAACCTACTGGCCGGCCACAGGACATTCATCAGCTTCGTCACGCTGGCCGAAGTGAAGACCTTGATCGCACTCGGCGTTCTCGTGGAGCCTCGACGCAGCGCGCTGCTGGCAGCATTGGACGACTACACGATCCTGCCGCTCGAGACCTACGCTCTCGTCAGTAGCTGGGTCACGCTCCGCTCCGCAACGATCGCCGGCGCGACCGCGGATGACCGCGAGCGCCATCAGAACGACACCTGGATCGCCGCGTCCGCGCTGTCAGCTGACCCACCGCTGCCGCTCGCGACCGGCAACCTCCGTGACTTCCAGCCGTTGGCAGACGTGTCGGAGCTGAAGCTGATCCATCCTGACCTGTGACTGAAACTGGAGCGCCCGCGGAGGGCGTCACGTTAACTGTGTAGGCGGTGTTTTTGTAGGTTAACGGGTATCCCGACTGTGTCAAGGGGTGACAGTCAGTTTGCAGTGTCGGGGACGCGGTCACCGAAGTGGATCTTGAACGCGAGTAGCGCGCTGGTCCAGTTCCGGGTTTTGGTCCATTGCGGGACGGCGTTTTTGAGGGCGAGGTAGACGAGTTTGCGGGCGGCGTCTTCGTTGGGGAAGCTGCCCTTCGTTTTGATCGCTTTGCGTAGTTGGCGGTTGAGCGCCTCGATCGCGTTGGTGGTGTAGATCACGCGACGGACCTCGTCAGGGAATGCCAAGAACGGGATCACTTGTTCCCAGGCGCTCAGCCACTGCTGGGTGATCACCGGGAAGCGGGCACCCCATTTCTCGTCGAAGCTCTCAAGCTCAGCCTGGGCCTGTTGGGCGTCTTTGGCGGTGTAGATCGGTTTGAGGTCCCGGGCGACCTGCTCACGCTCGCGGCGGGGCACGTATTTCAAGGATGCTCTGATGAGATGCACGATGCATGTTTGAACGGTCGTCATGGGGAAGATCGCCTCGATCGCCTCAGGGAACCCTGTGAGCCCGTCGACGCAGGCGATGAGGATGTCCTTCACGCCGCGCTGCTTGAGGTCGGTCAGGACCTGCATCCAGAACTTCGCGCCCTCGCTTTCCTGAAACCACATGCCCAGCACGTCACGGTCGCCGTCCAGGGTCACGCCAAGCGCCAAGTACATCGCGCGACGCTGCACGCTGCCGCCGTCACGGATCTTCAGGATCATGCAATCCAAAAACACGATCGGGTAGATGTCCTCCAACGGTCTTTTGCCCCACTCTCTGACATCGTCGATGACCGCGTCTGTGACCCTCGAGATCAGCTCACGGCTGACATCGACCCCGTAGATCTCCTGCAGGTGCGCGCTGATATCCCGGGTTGAGAGCCCACGGCCATAGAGCGCCAGGATCTTCTGGTCAAACCCAACGAAGCGACGCTGACGCTTTTTGACGATCCGTGGCTGGAAGGTCCCGTTACGGTCGCGTGGAGCATCGATCCGGACCTCGCCGTGCTCGGTGATCACCGTCTTGGGTGAGGTGCCGTTGCGCTGATTAGCAGCCCCACCAGCCGGCTCCTGGTGGGGCTCATAGCCAACATGGTCGCTCAGCTCAACCTCCATCGCCCGCTCGATCAGCCGCTTGGTCAGATTCGCAAGCACCCCACCAGGCCCAGCGAGCTCCTGCTCCGTTGACACGCCCGCAAGCAGCTCATCAAGCACCTCATCACAGACCCGCCGCCCGTCAGGCATGTTCAAAGCCTTACGCACCCGGCGACGCTCCGCCGCCCGGTCAACAGCCTCATCAACCAGCCCCGCCGGCAACATGCGGCCCCCACCCAGCCCGCGCGCCGCGCTAGCGCCGGCCAGCTCCTCGCTGCGCTCGTCGCTGGCCAACGCCAGCGCGCGATCCAGATCAAGCTCCCCAAAACCCGCAGGGCCCTTCAACAACAACGACTGCTCAGTACTGCTCGTCTTCGTAGGCATGAGAACTCCTTCTCTGATGCCTACACAATTCCTGTGACGATCCCCTCCTACGCCACAGTCGATCACGCGATCGCGAACGATGAACTCGGCATCGGGTACAAAGGCTTTTGCTATTCCGACCAGCATATTGACGCTGCACTCCGGATTTGGTTCGACGGACAGGCTGACAGTGTCGACGACTGGGGGTTCTGACACCGATGCTCAGGCTGCGTGAACTTCCAGTGCGCGAGACCGGCTACATGTCGGCGAAGCGGTTCGCAATCCTGGCTGTGCTTATAACTGCAGAGGTTGGTCAGTGGGTTCTGGGATTGGCTACTGGTGCCCGCTTAGTCGGCGTGCCGGTCCTGTCTGTGTTGCTGCTTATCGGGGTTATCGGGGGTTCGCGGCTGGCATGGCTCGCTCTGGTGATTCAGCAAGCTCTGTT
>JAJZID010000041.1 GCA_021810705.1 Actinomycetes bacterium | reverse complement strand
ACCTGATCGTGATGCTCGCATCCGTCGGCCTGCTGCTCGGCATAGCTCGACCAGCGGCACGGGAGCTGCGGCTAGTGGACGACGAGCCGGCAAACACGACCTGGGGAGTCAGCCGTGACGAAGCCGCTGATCGTGGTGGCTACCGGCGGGACCGCAGGGCACGTGGTGCCCGCGTTGGCGGTAGCCAAGCAGCTCGAGGCTAACGGCGCCCGCGTCGAGTTCGTCGGCGGTGACCGCGTGGAGGCGCGGCTCGTTCCGGAGGCCGGCTACCGGCTTCATCGCCTGCGTGTGCAGTCGCTGCCGAGAGGCAGGCGGGTTGCGCTCGCGCAGGCGGCGCTGGTGGATCTCGCGGCCGTTGGCGCCGCCGTCCGCCTGCTGGCCCGAGCCCGCCCGCAGGCCGTCTACGGCGGCGGTGGATACGTCGCCGCGCCGGTCGGTCTGGCGGCGGCGCTGTTGCGGATTCCGCTCGTGATCGCTGAAATCGACGCCCATCTGGGCCTCGCCAACCGAATGCTCGCGCCCTTCGCACGCCGTGTCTGTCTGGCGCTGCCCCTGCCAGAACACAGCCCACCAAAGTTCGTCGTCACCGGCCGGCCGATCCCACCCCTGACGCATGACCGGGTTGCCGCAAGAGCCCGTTTTGGTGTTGGCGCCGACGAGACACTGGTCCTGGTGTTCGGTGGCTCACAGGGGGCCCGCTCGATCAACCGGGCCGCCGTCGAGGCGTTCGCCGACAGGTCGTTCCGTGTCCTGCACGCCGCCGGCGAGCGGGATCTGCCGCAGCTGCGTGCACCACGAGCTGGTTACCAGCTGGTCGGCTACCTCGATGGGCTGATTGACGCGGTCGTCGCCTGCGACCTGGCGGTGGCGCGCTCGGGCGGCTCGATCTGGGAGCTGGCCGCAGCCGGCCGGCCGGCCGTGTTGATCCCCTACCCGCACGCCACCGCCGACCACCAACGGATCAATGCCGAGTACATGCGAAGCGCCGGAGCCGCCAGCGTGATCAGCGATGAGGAGCTCACCGCCGAGCGTCTGCGCGCTGAGGTTGATGGCCTGCTGGCTGACCGCTCACGGCTCGAGGCAATGGGCAGAGCGGCGCTTGGCTTGGCCCGGCCGCACGCCGCCGCGGTGGTCGCATCCGAGGTCCTCGCGGCGGCCGCCGGTGGTGGCGGAGCGACCAGCGCAGGCCACGATCTCGTGCAGCTGAAACCATGAGCAGTCAGCCCTGGGCAGGGCGCCAGCTGCACCTCGTCGGCATCGGCGGCGCCGGCATGAGCGGCCTGGCGCTGATCGCAAAGGAGCTTGGCGCCGCGGTCAGCGGATCGGATCGCAGCGTCTCTGCATACGCCCAGATGCTGAACGCGGCGGGGATCAGGCCGAGCATCGGACACAGCGCCGAAAACGTGCCGGCCGGTGCGCAGGTTGTGTACTCCAGTGCGGTCGCCCCTGACAATCCGGAGCTTGGCGCCGGTGATGGGCCACCACTGCACCGCTCGGCGTTGCTGGCCGAGATCGCCAGCCTGAAGCGCTGCATCGCGGTCAGCGGCACCCACGGAAAGACCACGACCACGGGCATGATCACGCACGTCCTGAGAGCCTGCGGGCTGGACCCCGCCTACGTGGTCGGTGCTGAGCTGCGCGACACCGGCCGCAACGCCGCCTGGGGCTCCGGCGAGTGGATCGTGCTGGAGGCCGACGAATCAGACCGTTCGCTGTTGCGCTACCGGCCCGAGATCGCCATGATCACCAACGCGGAGCTTGACCACCACGCCACCTATGGGTCGAGGCTGGAGCTCGAAGCCACGTTCGCCGCGTTTGCCGGCGCCGCAGACACCGCCGTGGTGTGGGACCGACCCCAGTTGCGCCGTATCGCGGCCTCGGCACCCCGAATGCTGACCTACGATGTTCACGCTCCCCGCGCCGAGCCGTCCGGAATCACCTTCGAGTGGCAGGGCAGACGTGTGCGCCTGGCGCTTGTTGGTGTGCACAACGCCATAAACGCAACGGGCGCTCTCACCGTGGCCGTGCTCGCCGGTGCCTCGCCCAGCGCCGCGGCCTCCGCGATTGGCTCGTTTCATGGCGCGCGTCGCCGGCTCGAGCTGCTCGGTCACACGCGGTCAGGCGTGCCGGTCTATGACGACTATGCCCACCACCCAACAGAGGTGGCCGCGACGATCGCGGCCGCACACGAGCTTGGTGCCAGGCGACTTGTGGCGGTCTTCCAGCCACACCTCTACTCCCGTACGCGGGCGCTTGCGCGCGAATTCGGGCAGGCGTTGGCCGCCGCTGACCTGGTGGCGGTGCTTGACATCTATGCCGCTCGTGAGAGCAGTTCGGACTACCCCGGTGTCAGTGGCCACCTGGTCGCAGCGGCAGCCGCCGATGCCGGGGCGCCCGTGGCCTGGATGCCGACGCTGGAGGAGGCGAGGCGATGGCTGGCCGCGATACTTCGACCCGGGGACGTATGCGTGCTGATGGGCGCTGGCAACATCGACTCCCTGGGCCGGGCGCTCGTCGTCGCGACCCCCGGCGAGCCAGAAACCGGCCGCGGTTGAGCGGGTACACCTCTCCGGCCCACGGGACGCGCGGTGTCCTGCGACCCCACTACGCTCCGACGCTGTGACGCGACCGTTACCTGAGACGCCCGCGGAGATCGAGCGCGACGTATCGCTGGCCCGTCTGACCACGATTCGCACTGGTGGGCGGGCCGAGTTCTTTGCGCGCGTCAAGAGCGTCGACGAACTCCAGCGCGCCCTCGAATGGGCGGCGCGGACGAGCCTTCAGGTAGGGGTTATCGGGTCCGGGTCGAATCTGCTCGTAGCGGACAGCGGCGTCCGCGGCCTGGTGCTGAAGCTGGACGGAGACCTTGCCGAGATCGAGCTCGAACCTGAAGGCGGCGAAAACATCATCTGTGGAGGCGGTGCGCGCCTGCCGGCGGTGGCCGCCGCGGCGGCCCGGGCCGGTCTGGCAGGACTCGAGTTTGGGGTCAGCATCCCTGGCACGGTCGGAGGTGCGGTCCGCATGAACGCCAATGCCTACGGCGGCGCTCTGGCCAGCGTGCTCGACTGGGTGGATGTTGTGAGCCACGCGGGCAGCGAGCGCCGCTGTCCCGAAGATCTCGGATTCGCCTACAGGCGCTCGAGCCTGGCGGCCGATGAGGTGGTCGCTCGCGCCCAGTTCCGGCTCTCCCGCGCAGACCCAGAGACCGTGCGCGAGCATCTGGCTCAGCTGCGCCGCCAGCGCCGTGACGCCCAGCCGAGTGGTGTACGCACCTTTGGGTCCACGTTCAAGAACCCGGTCGACCCAGAGGCCGGCGGCCGCACCGCAGGACAGCTGCTGGATGCCGCCGGCTGCAGAGGGCTGCGGGTCGGAGGGGCATGTTTCAGTGCCAAGCACGCCAACTTCATTGAGAACGTCGCCGCTGCAACGACGGCTGATGTCGTTGCGCTGATGACCATCGGTCGTGAGCGTGTGCAGGAGCGCTTCGGCATCGCGCTGGAACCCGAGGTGCAGGTGCTGGGCGAGGTTGAGCTCCCTGGCGGCGGGGGATCCGAGTGATCCGCGACGGCTGGACTGGTTCAGGAGCGGCGCGTGAACGGAGCGCGTTGCTGGGGCGTCTCAGGCCGCCGCGGCAACGGCCGCTTTGGGTCGCGGTCCTGACGCTGCTCCTGTGCGGCGGTGGGTGGCTGGGCTGGAGCTGGTACAGAAGCTCGAGTTTCGTTCAGGTGCGGACCGTGCGGATCACCGGTCTGGCTGGTCCCGATGTGGGCAAGATCCAGGCCGCCCTGACCGACGCGGCGTTGCGGATGACGACGCTCGATCTGAACGTTGCCAAGCTCGAAGCGTCGGTCGCGCGGTTTCGGTTTGTGCAGGGGCTTGCGGTCTCGAGCCACGGCTCGCACTTGGTCACCATTCACGTTGCCGAGCAGGTGCCGGTCGCCGTCGCCGAATTTGGCTCTGAGAGTCGCGTTGTCGCAGCCGATGGCCGGTTGGTCGCCGGCGCGGTGCCCGGGGTGCGGCTGCCACGCCTGCCGCTCGCGCAGGCGCCCACCGGCCAGACTGTCAGTGCGCCCGGTGCGCGGTCGGCGGTGGCCGTGCTGGCCGCCGCCCCCTACAAGCTGATTTCGCATATCGCAAACGCGACCTGGAGCGCGCAGCACGGGGTCGTAGTCCAGTTGCGAAACGGGCCGCAGCTCTACTTCGGCGCTGCGGTCGAACTCGCCAAGAAGTGGCGCTCGGCGATCGCCGTGCTCCAGAACAAGTACTCGGTGGGCGCCTCCTACATCGTCTTGACCGATCCTGTGCACCCCGCCGCGGGAGTTGGCGTCTCGCCGTCGCGTGCAGCTGCGCTCGGCCTGGCGACTGGCGTGGGCAGCGGCTGATGCGCCCAGGAAACTGGTTTTCCGTCGCCCGCAGGACCTGTTCGCGACCACGACCGGCTTGTGCGAGCCGCTGATCGCGCCGGACTCGATCGACGGGCTGTTGCCACGTGAGTGCGCTTGCCTGGTTCAGGATGAGATGCCCGCGGACTCGTCCTGCGACGTCGGGCGTCGGTCGGTGGCGCCGATGATCGTGGCGGTCGTGATGGTTCTCGAGCGCTTGTAGGGCTGCACGGATTGTGGGGCGGTCGACCGCTTCCCGTGCGATCTGCGTCGGAGCTACGCAGCGGGCGGGCTTGGTTTGACTATCCGGGGTCGTGCACACGGTGCTTGTTGATGTGCGTGCTCAGCCCCCACCAGGGCCGAGAAAATGACAAGCGACCGGGTCAGCTCATCGTCGTCCGGCCGGGGCCCGACCACGCCGGCACACACGACACCAAGCCAGTCCTCACGCAGGCCCAGTTGACACCAGCCGCCGGGTATAAGCCTCAAGTAGAGACTTAGGGTAGGCGAGTCGGCTACTCTCGGAGCCTGATCGAGAGTCGGCCGATCTGCAAGGATCGTTGCGGAACGGGACTCGGCGTTGACTTAGCCGAAGATATGGCCGTAACGTGCGACGCCCCTGCGGAGACTCGCGATCGGGTCAAACGCTCAATCTTGAATCGAGAGTCGGACAAATAATCATGGGAAGCGGCAGCTATCTAGCAGTCATCAAGGTCGTGGGAGTTGGCGGTGGCGGGACCAACGCGGTGAACCGCATGGTCGACGCGGGACTGCGCGGCGTCGAATTCATCGCGGCCAACACCGATGCGCAGTCGCTGCAGATGTGCGACGCAGACATCAAGCTGAATATCGGCACCGACCTGACGAAGGGACTCGGGGCAGGCGCCAACCCGGAGATCGGTCAGGGCGCGGCCGCCGAGTCACGCGACGACATCAAGGAGGCGCTGAAGGGCGCCGACATGGTGTTCGTGACCGCTGGAGAGGGGGGAGGGACAGGGACCGGCGCCGCGCCGGTGATCGCTGAAATCGCCAAGAACGAGATTGGCGCCCTGACCGTGGGGGTCGTCACGCGGCCATTCGCGTTCGAGGGCAAGCAGCGCGCGCGCCAGGCGCAGGACGGAATCGACCGGCTGCGCGAGCACGTCGACACCCTGATTGTGATTCCCAACGAGAAGCTGCTGTCGGTGGTCGAGCGTCGCGCTTCGCTCACCGAGGCACTGCGCGAGGCCGACAATGTGCTGCGTCAGGGCGTTCAGGGCATCACCGACCTGATCACGATTCCCGGGCTCATCAATCTTGACTTCGCGGACGTGCGCACGATCATGCGTGACGCGGGCTCGGCGCTGATGGGAATCGGCCGCTCGAGCGGCGAGAACCGTGCCGGCGAGGCTGCCAAGGAAGCGATCTCCTCGCCGTTGCTTGAAGAATCGGTCGAGGGTGCTGGCGGCATCCTGCTCAACATCACCGGCGGCAGCGACCTCGGCCTGTTCGAGGTCAACGAGGCGGCCGAGATAGTGCAGGGCGCAGCCGACGCCAACGCCAACATCATCTTCGGCGCGGTGATCGACGATGCCATGGCCGACGAGGTGCGGGTCACCGTGATCGCGACCGGTTTCGACCACAGCCACCGCGGCACGCTGGGCAGCACACGCGGACGCGGTCTGGGCTCGGGCGTGGGCTCGGGCCGTCAGCGCGGCAATCGCAGGGACGTGACCTTCGATGATCGCCAGCGCTCGAGCCTCGAGATTCGCGACGATGAGATCGACATCCCGTCGTTTTTGAAGGACCGCTGAGCACCGGCCACGCGACGACACGGCGCGCAGCGGAAGGCGGCCGGTTTTCGGCGCCAGCGCGCACTTTTCTGCGCAGCGCGGGGGCACCGGTAGACGAATCCTCGCCAATTTGTTGCCTCCAGGTCGGCGGCAACCATCCAACCGCGTTGCGCTATACGCTGGGCTCTGTGGGAGAGACTGGCTCACAGACGCTGAGACGGACACCTCTATACGAGCAGCACCTGCGAGCCGGTGCCAAGATCGTGGACTTCGCCGGCTGGCAGATGCCGATCCAGTACGTGGGCATCCGCGAGGAGCACCTCGCCGTCCGTCGTGACGTTGGCATCTTCGACGTTTCGCACATGGGCCAGATCGAGGTCAGCGGTGACGGCGCGATCGCTCTCTGCGAGCACCTGCTGACCGCCGAGGTCAGCTCGCTCGGCATCGGTGCGGCGCGCTACAGCCTGATCTGTGATGAGCACGGCGGTGCGCTCGACGACGTGCTCATCTACCGCCTCGAAGAGACCCGGCTGCTGCTGGTGACCAACTGTGCCAACCACGCGCGCGACCTCGCCTGGGTGAACGCTCACAGCGAGGGCGTGGCGGCCGTGGTCAGCGATCACCAGGACCGCTACGCGATGCTCGCCGTCCAGGGCCCGCGCGCGCGGGCGCTGCTGGCCGGGTTGAGTGGCGGGCCGCTGCCGGCGCGGATGCACTGCGACAGCTGCGAGGTGGGCGGTGTCCCCGTGCTTGCGTGCGGCACCGGTTACACCGGCGAGGACGGGCTCGAACTGCTCTGCGAACCGCAGCTGGCACCCAAGCTTTGGGATGCGCTCGTGCGGGCGGGCGCCCAACCCGCCGGCCTCGGGGCGCGCGACACGCTGCGCATCGAGGCGTGCTTCCCCCTCTACGGCAACGACATTGACGAGCAGCACGACCCCATCTCGGCGGGGCTCGGCTGGGCCTGCGCGGAGCGCACCGGGTTCATCGGTGCCGAGCGGGTGGCGGCCGTCAGAGCCGCCGGCCCGGCACAGCTGCTGGTTCCGTTCGTGCTCGACGGGCCTGGCATCGCGCGGGCCGGTAACCAGGTGCTGCCGCGGGTGGCCGAGGGCGGCGAGCCCGATGGCGGCGGCGTGGTCACGAGCGGCACCTACTCGCCGAGCCTTGAGCGCGGCGTTGGTCTCGCCTACCTGCCGACGTGGCGGGCCACACCCGGCCAACAGCTTCAGATCGATGTGCGCGGCACGCTGCGCGCCGCGACCGTTGCGACCAAGCCCCTCTACCCAAAGGACCGCTAGATGGCCGACCCGAACTATCCCGAGGACCTCAAGTACAACGCTGATCACGACTGGGCGAGGATCGATCCGGACAATCCCGCAGAGGCCACTTTCGGGATCACCTGGTATGCGCAGGACACGCTCGGCGAGATCGTCTTCTTCACGCCACCGCCGGTCGGGGCGAAGCTCGCCAAGGACGAGCATTACACCGAGGTGGAATCCGTCAAGGCCGTCTCTGATGTGGTCGCGCCGCTCTCCGGCGAGGTGATTGAGGTCAACGAGTCCCTGACCAACGAGCCCCAGAAGATCAACGAGGATCCTTACGGCGATGGCTGGCTGGTGCGGGTCAGGCTCACGGACCCCGCCGAGGCGCAGGAGCTGATGGACGCCGCCACTTACAAGGCGACGTTGCCGTGAGCCGCTACACGGCGGTAACCGACGCCGACCTCGGCGAGATGCTCGCGACGATCGGCGTCGGATCGGTGGACGAGCTGTTTGCCGACGTGCCTGCGGGTTTGCGCGTCGAGGGCACGCTGGCCCTCGACGACGGGCTCTCCGAGCAGGAGGTCTACGGAGAGCTTGCGGCACTTGCGCAGCGCAACCTCAGCACCGACGAGCAGATCACCTTTCTGGGCGCTGGCATGTACGACAGCTATGTCCCAGCGCTGGTCGACTCGATCACCGCACGAGCCGAGTTTCTGACCCCCTACACGCCCTACCAGCCCGAGGTTTCCCAGGGTGGCCTGCAGGCGATGTTCGAATACCAGACCGCGATCTGTGAGCTGACCGGCCTGCCTGTCGCAAACGCCTCCGTGTATGAGGGGCCGAGCGCGGTGGCGGCCGCCGGCTACCTGGCAAAACTGCACAACGGCCGCAGCCGCTTCCTGGTCTCAGCCGGGGTTCACCCGCACGCTGTCCAGTCGCTGGCGACGCTCGCGCACGGCTGGGGGATGACGGTGGAAGTGGTCGACCTGCGGGACGGAGTGACCTCAGTGGAGGCGCTGCGGCAGGCAGGGCTGGACGAGGACGTGAGCGCCGTGATTGTCGGCCAGCCGAACTTCCTGGGGGCGGTCGAGCGCCTTGCGCCGATCGTCGATGTGGCTCATCGCAGCGGCGCGCTCGTCGTCTGCGCCGCGGACCCGGTCTCGCTCGGGCTGCTTCAGGCGCCGGGCGCCCAGGGTGTGGACGTTGTCGTCGGGGAGGGGCAGACGCTCGGCAATCATCTGAACTTCGGCGGTCCCTCGTTCGGGTTCTTCGCTGTGACCGAGGAGCTCATCCGCCGTCTGCCCGGCAGGCTTGTCGGTCAGACGCGCGACGCCGAGGGCAAACGCGGTTATGTCCTGACCCTGCAGACACGCGAACAGCACATCCGCCGCGAGAAGGCAACCTCGAACATCTGCACGGCGCAGGCGCTGAACGCGCTTGCGGGCGTCATCTATCTGAGCTGGCTGGGCCGGCAGGGACTGGTGGAGCTGGCGGAGCTTCTCGCGCAGCGCACCGCCTACGCCCGCGAGCGTCTGGTGGCGATACCCGGCGTCACGCCGGTACATCAACAGCCGGTGGTGCGAGAGTTCGCGATCAGGATCGACGGTGACATGGACGCGGTGCTGGCCCGCTGCCGTGCCGCCGGGATAAACCCCGGCTACCGGTACGCCGAGGACTGTCTGCTCGTCGCGATCACTGAGAAGCGTACGCGTGCACAGATCGATCTGCTGGCTGACACGATTGCGGAGGCGCTCGCATGAGCGATCAACTCACAGCACCTCGCAGCCGCTGGTTCATCGAAGCGGCTGACGACGAGCTAACGATCTTCGAGCGATCACGCGAGGGACGCAGGGCCTTCACCGCGCCGCGTCTGGACGTGCCGGAAAGGCCGTTGGACGAGCTGATCCCAGCCGAGCTGCGGCGACCGGAAGTCGCACGGCTGCCGGAGGTCTCCGAGCCGGAGATCGTCCGCCACTACACGCGCTTGAGCAAGCGCAACTTCGATCTGGACACCGGCTTCTATCCGCTCGGGTCGTGCACCATGAAGCACAACCCGAAGCTGCACGAGCGCATCGCAGGCCTGCCCGGTAACGCCGACCTGCACCCTCTGCAGGCGGTCGAAGATGCGCAGGGAGCGCTCGAGTTGATGTGGCGCCTGCAGCACTCGCTCGGCGAGATCGCGGGTCTGCCGCACGTCTCGCTACAGCCCAGTGCCGGCTCGCACGGAGAGCTCACCGGGGTCCTGATCACACGTGCGTACCACGAAGCCAACGGCGACCGGCGCACCAAGGTGCTCACGCCGGACACGGCTCACGGCACCAATCCGGCGACTGTGACGATGGCCGGGTACGAGCTCGTCAAAATCGGTACTGACGCGCACGGGAACGTTGACATCGATGATCTGCGCCGTCACGTCGACACTGATGTGGCGTGCCTGATGCTGACAAACCCCTCGACGCTGGGGCTGTTTGAGCGCCACATCGAGGAGATCGCCAAGGTCGTGCATGACGTTGGCGCGACGCTGTACTACGACGGCGCCAACCTCAACGCGATCATGGGGATCTGCCGACCCGGCGACATGGGCTTCGACATCGTTCACTTCAACCTGCACAAGTCCTTCACCCAACCGCACGGTGGCGGTGGTCCGGGCGCTGGGCCGATCGCCGTCGCAGAGCATATGGAGCCGTTTCTGCCGCGGCCGCAGGTGGTCCGGCGCGAGGACGGCAGCTTTGACCTGGACCACGACCGGCCCCGGTCGATTGGCCGAATGCGGGGTTTCCAGGGCAATTACGGGGTGTTCGTGCGCAGTTACGCCTACATCCGCTCGCTGGGCGCCGCAGGCCTGCGCGAGGCGTCCGAGGTGGCGGTGCTCAATGCCAACTACCTGCTGGCCCGGCTGCGCCGGGAGGGTGTGCTCGAGTATCTCCCAGCCGCCTACGACCGGATCTGCATGCACGAGTTCGTGCTCTCCGGCGCCGTGATGAAACGCGAGCTGGGGATCCGGACGCTCGACCTCGCCAAGCGCCTGCTCGATCATGGCGTGCATCCGCCGACCGTTTACTTCCCGCTGATCGTCGATGAGGCGCTCATGGTCGAACCGACCGAGACCGAGACCCGCGAGACGCTCGACCACTTCGCCGCGGTGGTGGCCGAGATCCTGCGCGAGGCCGCCACGGACCCAGAGATCGCGCGAACGGCGCCGCACACGGCGCCGGTGCGCAGGCTGGACGAGGCCGGCGCTGCGCGCCATCCGGTCGTGCGCCAGCCGCTGTAGCCGCACGCGATGCGTGATGAGCTTGCCGGGCTGGCGGCCCGGATCACTCCGCGGGTCGTGGCCGAGACCTCGAGCCTGGTGGACGTCTCGACGCCATCCGGCGACCTGGCCGGTGCGGAACGCGCGATCGCCCTGTGTGCCGGCTTTCTCCCGGGCTGGGAGGTGACACGTCCGCGCTGCTCCACAGCCTCATGCGCAGCGGACTTTCTGGCGACCCGCCGCGGCCACGGACGTCGACGGCTGCTGCTGCTCGGCCACCTCGACACCGTCGTGCCGACTGCCGAGCACCGGCCGGCCCGCCGCGAGGGCGAGCGGCTCACGGGCTCAGGCACGATCGACATGAAGGGCGGGGTGGCGCTCGCGCTCGCGGTCGCTCGTGCCTGTGCGCAGGACATCGACCGCTACGCAGAGATCGCCGTGCTGCTCGTCTGCGACGAGGAGTGGCGAGTGGTGCCGTTCAGCCACCTGGAGCGCTTTGCGGGTTACGACGCCTGTCTGTGCTTCGAGGCCGGTGAGGTCGATCCTCAGGGGCGTGACGGCGTCATCGTGACCCGCAAGGGCGCGGGCACGCTGCGAGTGCTGGCTCACGGACGGGCAGCGCATTCGGGTGCGGCCCCACAGGATGGGCGCAACGCCCTGCTGGCGCTGGCCCAGGCGGCGATCGCCGGCGCGGCGCAGAACGACCCTCAGGGAGCGTCGCGTCTGACGGTGGTGCCGACGGTGATGCGCTCGGGCGATGCGAGCAACGTGGTGCCCGCACGCGGCGAGCTGGTCTTTGACCTGCGCGCCGACGACACCGAGCAGTTCAAGCGCGTGGTCGATGCGCTGCCGGCGGAGGTGGGTGGCGTACGGCTT
>JAJZID010000040.1 GCA_021810705.1 Actinomycetes bacterium | reverse complement strand
GGCAGGCGATCTTGCGCTGAAGTGTGGATGCGGCCGCAGGCGGACGGCCATCGCTGCCACCGGCAAGCTCGGTGATGAAGCGCGCCAGCAGCGGGCCGTCTGCGCTCAGCGCGTCGACGTGCTCGCGCGCCAGGAAGCTGCCGAGCTGCTGCAGGTCCGAGCGGTAGGCCTGGGCGGTGTTGCGCGCGAGGCCGCGCTCGAGCTCGAGGTAGGCGAGGAAGTCGGCCGTCAGCTCGCTCAGATGTTCAGCGGGTCCGGGTGCGACAGCGCTCATCAGCTTCGGGATTCGGCGGAGCGCTGCGCACTCCTGCCGCCGGCAGCGCCGGCAGCGCTTGAGCGCGCCAGCTCGCGCGCCAGCCACAGCAGGCCGATCAGCGTCTTGGCGTCGGTGGTGGCCGCGATCGCGCCCCCCAGGTCCGCAAGCGGCCACGGGACGATCTCGATGTGCTCGTCCTCCTCCGGCGCCGGACCGCCTGCCACGTCGGTCAGGCCGGTGGCGGTGAAGATCGTCACCTCCTCATCGCAGTAGCCGGGGGAAGGCACAAAGCTGAGCAGCTGAGCCCACTCGCCGGCGTGCTTGCCAACCTCCTCAGCCAGCTCGCGCACGGCAAGGTCGAGCAGCGGCTCACCGGCGCGGTCGCGCTTGCCGGCGGGGATCTCCAGTGAGGCCTGCAGCCTCGCCGCCTCGCGTGGCTGGCGCACCAGCCATACGTGGGACTGATCGTAGGCGACGATCGCGACCGCACCCGGGTGCCAGACCTTGTCGAAGGTGTTCTGCGCGCCGTCGCTGTAGCGGTAGGTCTCGCTGCCTGCGGCAAGCAGCCGTCCGCGCCACTTGACCTCCTCGGACACGACCTCGAAGGCGCTCAAGCGGACGCCTCCTGAACGAGCGCCAACATCAGCTCGAGGTTGGCCTCGAGCGCGGCGAAGCCGACCCGCTCGGTTGGCTCGTGCGCGTGCTCGGTGCCGTTTGCGAGGTTCACTGCCGCAAGTCCTCCCAGGCGCAGGTTGTTGACATCCGAGCCGCCGCCGCTCGAGCGGTAGCTCGGCTCGTAGCCGATGCGCCGCAGCGCGCGGGCGGCGAGCTTCACGGCCGGCTCTTCAGGATCGGCGCGGTAGCCCTCAAACAGCCGCGTGACGGACAGGTCGAGATCGCAGCCGGCACTGTCAGCGCCGTCCTGCAGCGCGTCGATGGCTGCCGTCAGATACTGATCCAGCTGCTCTGCCTCGACCGCACGCAGCTCGGCGCTCAGGCGGCAGCGTTCGGCCACGACATTGGTCGCGGTACCACCACTGATCAGCCCGACGTTGGCGGTGGTCTCATCGTCAAGGCGTCCCTGCGGCATGGCCGTGATCGCGGCAGCGGCCGCGACGATCGCGTTGACCCCGAGCTCAGGCGCAAGGCCGGCGTGCGCCGCCCGCCCACGCAACTCAGCGTCGATCCGCACGTGCGTGGGCGAGGCCACGATGATCTCGCCAAGCGGCGAGGCGTGGTCGAAGGCGAAGCCAAGACTGCTCTGGATCCTGCCGAGATCGAAGTGCTTGGATCCGTTCAAGCCAGTCTCCTCGGCGACCGTGAACAGCAGCTCAAGCGTCACCGGCGGTTGCTCCCCGCCCTCCGACAGCAACCGGGCCAGCTCGAGCATCGCCGCGACCGCCGCCTTGTTGTCGGCCCCGAGGATGCCATCGGCCGCGTTCTCCCAGCCACCGTCGCGGCGCACCGGCTCAAGCAACGCCGTCAGCGGCACGGTGTCCAGATGCGCACAGAAAAGCAGCGCCTGAGGGCCACCATCCACGCTGTCAGCGCCACGCCCCGGGATCCGGGCCAGGAGGTTGCCGGCCTGCGCGCCCGCAGCCGCGGCGCAGTCGTCCTCCTGCACCTCGATGCCAAGTGCGGTGAGCTCGTCGATCACCCAATCGGCGATCACCCGCTCGAACCCGGTCTCACTCGGTATGCGGCACAGCTGCTCAAAGGTGCGATGCAGACGCTCGCGCGCCTGCGCGTCAAGGCCGCTCATTCGCGGGCGGTCGGGTTGGGCGCCGCTGCGCTTGAGGCGCTCACGCTACCCGGCTCACCCCGACCTCACCATCCACCCCGAGCGGCCGCATGCGCGCTGCGCGCTCGCGGTGTGCCCGGGCGGCGCCGACGAACTCACGGAACAGCGGCGCTGGACGGTCGGGGCGGGATTTGAACTCGGGATGGAACTGGGAGGCGACGTAGAACGGGTGCACTTCACGCGGCAGCTCTGAGATCTCCACCAGCCGCTCGTCAAGGGTCGTGCCGGAGAACACCAGCCCGGCGGCCTCGAGCTGCTTGCGCAGGTGGTTGTTGACCTCATAGCGGTGGCGGTGGCGTTCGTAGACGACACCCTCGCGGTAGGCCACGTGGGCCTGGGTGCCCTCCTTGACGCGCACCGGGTCGGCCCCCAGCCGCATCGTTCCCCCCATGTCTGCGATCTCGCGCTGCTCGGGCAAAAGGTCGATCACCGGATACGGCGTCTCCGGGTCCATCTCGGTGGAGTTGGCGCCCGGCATTCCGGCCACGTGCCGCGCGAACTCGCTGACCGCAACGTGCATCCCGAGGCAAACGCCCAGGTAGGGGATGCCGTGCTCGCGCGCAAGCCTCGCCGCCGCGATCTTGCCCTCGAAGCCACGGCCACCGAAACCGCCCGGGATCAGAATGCCGTCCATCTCGGAGAGCAGCGCGGTGACCGCGGGCTGCTGCACCGTCTCGGAGTCGATCCACTCGATCTTCACCTTGCAGTCGTGGTGGATGCCGCTGTGGCGCAACGCCTCGGCCACCGACAGGTAGGCGTCCTCGAGCTTCACGTATTTGCCGACCAGCGCGATCCGCACCTCGTCGCGCAGCGCCGCCGCCCGCTCGACGATCGCCCGCCAGCTGTCCAGGTCCGGCGCGGGCGCATCGATCCCGAAGTGGTCCTTGAGGATGAAGTCGTCGACGCCCTGCTCGTGGAAGGTCAACGGGCAGCTGTAGACATCAGGCACGTCATAGGCCGAGACGATCGCGTCGACGGGCAGGCTCGCAAACAGGGCGATCTTGCGCCGGATCTCGGTCGAGAGCACGGACTCCGAACGGCACAGCACCATGTCGGGGCTGATGCCGATGCGCCGCAGCTCGTTGACCGAGTGCTGGGTCGGCTTGGTCTTGAGCTCCCCGGCGTGGCCGATGTAGGGCACCAGCGTCAGGTGGATGAACATGCAGCGTCGGCGGCCCACCTCCACCGGGAACTGACGGATCGCCTCAAGGAACGGCAGCGACTCGATGTCGCCGACAGTCCCACCGATCTCGGTGATCACAAAATCCACGTCCGAGGAGTCGGCCACGACCCGAACCCGCTGCTTGATCTCATCGGTGATGTGCGGCACCACCTGGACGGTCGCGCCGAGATAGTCGCCGCGGCGCTCGCGCCGGATCACGGCGTTGTAGATGCCGCCCGCGGTGACATTCGAGGCACGGCTGGCGTTGGCGTCGGTGAAGCGCTCGTAGTGACCGAGGTCCAGGTCGGTCTCGGCGCCGTCCTCGGTGACGAACACCTCGCCGTGCTGGTAGGGGGACATCGTCCCCGGATCCACGTTGATGTAGGGGTCGAACTTCTGGATCTGGACCGACAGGCCGCGCGCGCGCAGCAGGCGCCCGATCGAGGCGGCAGCGATCCCCTTGCCCAGCGAGGACACCACGCCGCCGGTGATGAAGATGAATCGCGTTTGATCCTGGCTCATGCTCTGGTCCTAACTCCCGTGCTCACCGTAAGTCGAAATTACCGCCCGGGGCGGACGCACAGCTCAAGCCCGCGATCGCGCGGCGCCCTTGATCAGGGTAGCGGTGCGCGCCAGTCTCATCAGCCGGCCCGCAGCAGCTCGCGGGCGTGCCCATGCGCCGCCTCGTCATCGCCATCGGCACCCAGCATCCGCACGAGCTCATCCACCACCGCCTCGCCCTCGAGCTGGGCCACGGTCGTCAAAGCCAGTGAGCGCGACCCGTCCTTGGCGATCGTGAAGTGCCGGTCAGCCAGCGCCGCGACCTGCGGCAGGTGCGTGATGCACAGGATCTGGCGCCCTCGCGCCAGTTCGTGCAGGTGCTGTCCCACCGCCCGCGCGGTGTGCCCGCCGATGCCCGCGTCGACCTCGTCAAAGACGAGCATCTGAGCGCCCCCGTCGCCACACCCCGCAGCTTCACCGTCGCCGTCTGCGCCGTGCGCGGCGCTCAGCAGCGCCAGCATCACGCGCGAGAGCTCGCCCCCGGAGGCGATCTCGCGCAGCGGCCCGCAGGGCAGACCGGGGTTTGGCGCGATCAGAAACTCGACGCTGTCGCGTCCACGCGACCCGTAGCCGCCCTCGCGCGGGGCGAGCGCAACCTCGAACCGGGCCTGCGCCATCGCCAGCTCCGCCAGTCGCTCGAGCACGGCCGCCGCCAGCCGCGGCGCCGCCTGCGCGCGCGCGGCCGAGAGCTCGTCTCCGACCTGGTCACGGGCCTCGCGTGCCCGCTCGAGCTCCGCCTCGAGCGCCACACCCGCGCTCTCTGCCCCCTCGAGCTGCTCCCGGCGGACGCGGCAGCGCTCGGCGTGCGCGAGCACCTCCGCGACACCTCCGCCGTGCTTGCGGGCCAGGCGCGCGAACGCTCCCAGCCGCTCCTCAACGAACTCGAGCCTGCCCGGCTCGGCTTCCAGTCCCTCCAGGTAGGCGCGCAGCTCCAATGCGGCGTCCTCGGCCTCGTAGCGCAGCGCCGCCAGGCGCTGCGCGAGCGGCTCGAGCGAGCGGTCGAGCGCGGCCGCCACCTGCGCCTCCACTGCAGCGCGGCTGAGCAGGCCAGCTGCGCCGAGCCCCTCATCTCCGTAGAGCGCCTCGACGCCGAGGGCGGCGCCACGCCGCAGCGCCTCCAGGTGGCGCAGACGCTCACGCTCACGCAACAGCTCCTGCTCCGCCTCCACGCTCGGGTCCACCTGCTCGATCTCACGCAGCTCGAAGCCGATCAGGTCGAGCTCGCGCTCGCGCGCGCCCAGCTCCCCCGCCAGCTCCGCCAGCTGCCCCTCCAGATCCCGCACCCGGGCGTGCAGTGTCAGCATGCGCGCGCGGCGCTCCAACTGCGCCGGGCCACAGAACGAGTCGAGCACGTCAAGCTGAACGCTGGCCAGCATCAGCCTGCGATGCTCGTGCTGACCGTAAAAGGACAGCACGCGGCTGCCCAGCTCACGCAGATCACCGACGGTCGCGGCACGACCACACACGTATGCGCGGGTGCGCCCGTCGGGCCATACGCGGCGCGCCAGCACCAACTCCTGCGCGTCGGCGGGCAGCAGCGCATCGCGGCCCACGCGCAGCCAGTCAGGCAGCTCGAACACCCCCTCCACATATGCCTCGCTCGCGCCCTCCCTGACGATTCCCGCGCGAGCCTTGCCTCCCAACAGGAGGTCGAGAGCGTGAGCCAGCAGTGTCTTGCCGGCACCGGTCTCGCCGGTCAGCACGTTGAGCCCGGGGCCGAGCCGCAGCTCCGCCCGCTCCATCAGCAGCAGATTCTCAACCCGGATCTCAGACAGCACCTGCCCATTTCTACGCCCCACGGCGGACGGAACCTGACGAACACGCGTTCGTCACGGGCGAGCCTCAGCGCAGCCGGCCGAACTTCTCGTGCAGCCGCCCGTAGAAGCTGACGCCCTCAAGCTGCGCCAGCACCGCCTGGCCGCCCACGAACCGTGTCTGCAGGGCGCAGCCCGCCGCCAGCGCCGCGACCGGTCGTCCGTCCACGACGACATCAAGCGGCTCCTCGGCGGAGCGGTTGTCGATCACCAGCGTGTCGGCCGGCGCGACCACCAGTGCGCGCGCGGTCAGTGAGTGCGGCGCGATGAAGGACACCACCATTCCCGCCACACCCCAGGCCATGACGGGCCCGCCGTTGGCAAGGTTGTAACCGGTCGACCCGGCGGGGGTGGCCACCACCAGGCCGTCGCAGCGCACGCTGCCAACCTCGTCGGCTCCAACCGTGTAGGCGAGCGTCGCAACCCGCTGGCCGTGCTGGCGCTCGACCGAGACGTCGTTGATCGCCATCCATGCACCGGCATCGGATTCGACCGCGATGCCCGGCAACGACAGCACGTCGAAGTGGCCTGCCAACGCGCGCTCGAACGCCCCACGGGCCTGCTCCCGCTCGACGGTCGCCAGGAAACCGACCTCGCCGAAGTTGACACCGAACACCGGCACTCCGCTGCCCGCGTAGTGGCGCAGCGCCCGCAGGATCGTGCCGTCCCCGCCGAGCGCGAAGCAGAGGTCGACGGCGGCGGGCGCCACCTCCACACAGGCAACCGCCCCGCCGTCCGCGAGCCTGTGTTTGAGCGTCTCGTCGCGGTCGAACAGCAGCCGGGCGCCGAGGCGCTCTGCGACCTCGATCAGCTCGCGCACCGCCGCGTCGGTCTCGGTTGCGCGACTGTGCGTGATCACCGCGGCGACCACGCTGCTCAGCACTCCCCCACGGCGGGCTCGACGGCACACACGGCCTCGTCAAGCCGCTCAAGCGCGCCCGGGCGCCCCGCTTCGGCGAGCCAGACGAACGTCTCGCGGTTGCCCTTGGGGCCAGCCAGGCCCGAGCTCGCGTAGCCGAGCACCACCGCGCCCAGCCCGCGAGCAAACTCGCCCACCGAGAGCAACACCTCGCGCCGCAGCTCCGGATCGCGCACCACGCCGCCCTTGCCGACGCGCTCACGCCCGACTTCGAACTGAGGCTTGATCATCGCCAGGCAGTCGAACCTGGGCGCTGCGCATGCGAGCACCGCCGGTAGCACCTTGGTCAGTGAGATGAACGAGAGGTCCATGACCATCAAGCCGGGAGCGTACGGCAGCAACGACGGCTCCAGCTCCCGCGCGTTGCACCGTTCGATCACGGTCACGCGCTGATCTTCGCGCAACCGCCAGTGAAGCTCGCCATAGGCGACGTCGACCGCAACCACCCGCGCCGCTCCGCGCTGCAGCAGGCAGTCACTGAAGCCTCCCGTCGAGGCGCCAACGTCGAGCGCCAACGCGCCGCGCACGTCGAGCCCAAACGCGTCGATCGCGTTTGCGAGTTTCACGCCGCCGCGCGAGACGTAACGCGAGCGTTCGGCGAGCGCCACCTCGACATCGCCGGCAACGCTCGCGCCGGGCTTTGAGGCGCGTTCGCGTCCGGGTCCCAGCAGCACCTCGCCGGCCAGCACCGCGGCCGCGGCTCGTGCCCGCGACTCGTACAGGCCACGCTCGGCGAGCAGCACGTCGAGTCGACGTTTCGGTGAGCTCAAGACCGGAGGTGGCGGGCTCTACACGAGCGTGTGGCGCTCGCCGACCGCAGCAAGGACACGCTCGGCGATCCGTTCCGGCGTGAAGCCAACCTCGGCGTGCAGCAGCTTCGGCGCCCCGTGGGTGATGAAACGGTCAGGCAGCCCGACACGCAGGATCCGCGGCGCCGGCCCCGACTCAGCCAGCGTCTCCCACACGGCGCTGCCAAAGCCGCCGCTGAGCACGCCCTCCTCGATCGTCACCAGAAGCTCGTGCTCCGCCGCCAACTGCGCCACCAGACCGGCGTCGATCGGCTTGGCAAAGCGCGCGTCGGCGACCGTCACAGCGACGCCATGCTCGTTCAAGAGCTCCGCCGCCGCCAGCGCCCGGCCCACGCCGGTGCCGTAGCCGAGCAACGCCACCCGTGCCCCGCCCGCTCCGGCCGGCGCCTCACGCAGGATCTCGCCGACGCCGACCGGGATCACGCACGGCTCATCCGGCAGCGGCACACCGACCGCCTCGCCGCGCGGGTAGCGCAGCGCCACCGGTCCGCCCTCATGGGCGAGCGCGGTGTGGAGCATGTGCACGAGCATCGCCTCATCACGGGGTGCCATCAGCACGATGTTTGGCAGGCAGCGCAGGTAGGCGATGTCAAAAGCCCCGTGGTGGGTCGGGCCGTCGTCGCCGACCAGCCCAGCACGGTCCATCGCAAAGACAACCGGCAGCTGCTGCAGACAGACGTCGTGGACGATCTGGTCGTAGGCCCGTTGCAGGAAGGTCGAGTAGACCGCCACCACCGGCCGACACCCCTGCAGCGCCAGCCCGCAGGCCAAGAGCACCGCCTGCTGCTCGGCGATCCCGACGTCGAAGTAGCGGTCCGGCAGCTCCTCCTGCAGGACGTTCAGGCCGGTACCCGAGTTCATCGCGGCGGTGATGCCGAGCACGCGCTCATCGCGCCTTGCCTCCGCCAGGAGCGCCTTGCCGAAGACCGCGGTGTACTGAGGAGCGGGGGCCGCCGCGCCAGCGGGCGCGGCGGCGGCAGGAGCAGGAGCGCCGTTGGCGATCGAGCCTGCCTTGGCGGCATGCCAGCGCTCCATGCCCTCCAGGCCGCCGTCCTCGGCCGGAGCGAAGCCCTTGCCCTTGACGGTCGCGCAGTGCACGACGACCGGGCGCTGCGCGGCGAGCGCCTCGCGGACGGCGCGGCGCACGGCCCGCACGTCGTGGCCGTCGATCACGCCCATGTAGGCCCAGTCAAGCTCCTCCCAGAAGAGCCCGGGCGCCCAGAAGGCCTTGAGCGACTCTTTGAAGTGGGGGCCGAAGCGCTCGAAGGTGTGGCCGAAGGCCGGCAGCTTCGCGAGGCCCGACTCCACGTCCTCGCGTGCATGCCACAGCTTGGGGTTGAGCCGCACACGGTTGAAGTAGCGAGACAGCGCGCCGACATTGGGCGCGATCGACATGCCGTTGTCGTTGAGCACCACCACGATCGGGGTGCCAAGCCCACCGGCTTGGGTGACCGCCTCAAACGCGACACCCCCGGTCATCGCGCCGTCGCCGACCACCGCCACGACGTTGCCGTCCTCACCGTGCCCGCGCCGCATCGCCTCCTTGATCCCGACCGCGTAGCCGATCGCCGTCGAAGCGTGGCCCGCGCCCATGATGTCGTGCTCTGACTCGAAGATCGAGCAGAACGGGGCGAGTCCCTCGTAGTGGCGGATCGTCGGCAGCTGGTCGCGGCGGCCGGTGAGAATCTTGTGCGGGTAGGCCTGATGCCCGACGTCCCAGAGGATCTTGTCCCGTGGCGAGTCAAGCAGCGAGTGCAGCGCCACGGCAATCTCGACCGCGCCGAGGTTGGCGCCAAAGTGCCCGCCGATCTCGCCCACCGTGTCGATGATGTAGCGGCGCAGCTCATCCGCGACCTGCTCGAGCTGCTCGTTGGTCAGGCCGTGGAGGTCCTGCGGCTTGTTGATCTGACTAAGCAACTCGGCCATGAGACAAATCACAGCTTAGAAGCTGCGCCTCGCGATGAAGTCTGTGATCTGCTGCAGCTGCGAGGGATCACGGGTGGCGGCCCGGGCCAGGGCGCTGCTGGCGTTGCCGTGCGCGAGGCGCGCCAGCTCGCGCGCGCCGTCGAGACCGAACTCGGTCACGTAAGTGCGTTTGCCCAGGCGCTCGTCACTGCCGCTGGTTTTGCCGAGCGCCTCGTCCGAACCGGTCACGTCGAGGATGTCATCGACGATCTGAAACAGCACGCCGATCTCAGCCGCGAAGGTTGACAGCGAAGCCACGGTCTCAGGCGACTGTTGGCCGTCGATCAGGAGCACGCACTCCACACTGGCCCGGATCAGACGCCCGGTCTTCAGCTCATGAATCTTTCTCAGGCCTCCCGCGCCCGCTGGCGCGGAGGCCTCCACATCGAGGTACTGCCCGCCGACCATGCCTCCCACACCGGTCGCGGACGCGAGCTCGGCCGCGGCGCGCACGAGATTGGCGGGCTCGCCGCGCTGCGCCCCGAGCAGGTGGGCGAACGCCTCCGCGTAGAGCCCGTCGCCGGCCAGGATGGCGACATCCTCGCCGTAGGCCACGTGGCAGGTTGGTCGCCCGCGCCGCATGTCATCGTCGTCCATCGCCGGCAGGTCGTCGTGGATCAGCGAGTAGGTGTGGATCAGCTCCAGTGCGGCCGCGAGCGGCAGCACCTCCTCCGCCGCCATCCCGATCGCCGCCGCAGTGGCCAGAGCGAGAACCGGGCGGATGCGCTTGCCGCCCGCCAGCAGCGAGTAGCGCATCGCCTCCTGGAGCCCTGCCAGGGCCGGCTCAGTCGCGAAGCGCAGCTCCGCAAGATACGCGTCGACCAGCTCGCGCAGGTGCTCGGGGAACGCTGGTGGGATATCCGGCGCTGGGGCCGACGCGACCGGTGGATGACGCGGCTCTGAGCTCACGCCTGGGTGGCTGCCAGCGGCAGCTGGCCCGGAAGGTCAGGCAGCGGCTCGAGCGCCGCCCGCACGCTGCTGTCTATCTCGGAGGCGGCCTCGCCCGCCAGCCGCGCGCACTCCTCGATCACGGCCAGCGTCTCCTCTGGCTCCATCGCGTCCTCGCGCAGACGCTGCGCCGCACGCTGCAGGCGCGAGCGCAACTCGTCAAGCACATCGGTCACAGCGCTCAGCCTACCGTTCCCTGGTGTCGTTCCCTGGTGTCACCGGCCAACACGCCGCCCTCAGACCAGCACCAGCGAGCCGCTCTCGTCGGCGCTGGCGTTGGCGAGCAGCTCGTGCTGGCCCAGCTCGCTCAGCTCGTACCCCTGGGAGTCGAGTCGCGCTTCGCCCACCGGATCGGAGAGGTCGACCTCGTAGCGATACCAGCACAGCTCCCAGGCGACGACCACCCAGACGAGACCCGGGCGAAGCTCGTCGGCAGCGATGCTCACCATCGGCGACCCGAGCGACCGCGCGACGCTGGCAACCGTCCGCCGGTGCTGGCTGGAGTTGAAGATGTCGACGGCCACGGCGATCTTGTGCTCGTCGCTGGTCGGCACCGCGTGGACGTGACGTGGCTCGCGCACGCGCCTGCCGGAGCGCCCGTTCGACGGTGCCGGGGCCGCCGGTCCAGGCTCCGCCGCGTAGTAGCCACCAGGGTCGGGCTGGGCGTAGTCCTCCCAGCCGCCGGCGGAGAGCTCGTCGTCGAGGCTGCGCGGCGGCGCCTGCTGGCGGACGCTCACGTTGCGGCCGCCACGCGGCTGGCGGCGGCCGAACAGCGAACGTCGGCGGGGCGCACGATCCCCAGCACCCTGAACAATCGGCACCGCGCCCTCACGAATCCAGCCCTCGTGCAGAGCGTGGGGCTTGCACAGCTCACAGACGTTGTAGCGACGGCCGCCGTTGACGAACGCCTCCGTGCGTTCGCCGCGCAGCAGCGTGCGCGCACAGACGTCGCAGACGTCGTGCCGGTGGCTTGTGCTGATGTTGAGCAGTTCGGTCATGCCGTCCGACGGCGGTCGCTTCGGTCCCGCTGGTCAGCTCGCAGCGTAGCGGACACGCCGGGCGCTCACCTGCTCCCGCTCGGCCGCGTCGAGCCGTGCGCCAGCTATGCCGACAGCGCCTCCTGTCTCGGGTTGGCAGCGACCTTGCCGGCCAGGTGGGCGGGAACCTCCTCATAGCGGAGGAACTCCATCGTGTACTCGCCCTGACCGCCGGTGATGGCGCGCAGATCGGGGGCGTAGGAGAGCAGCTCGGCCATCGGCACCTCAGCCTTCACCTCGGTCATGCCGCCACCGGTCGGCTCCATGCCAAGCGGATGCCCGCGCCGGGAGTTGAGGTCGCCGATCACCTCACCGACAGCCTCCTC
>JAJZID010000039.1 GCA_021810705.1 Actinomycetes bacterium | reverse complement strand
CGGACCCCCGCGCTCAGCTGCTCCTCGGTGCGCTCAAAGAAGTCTCTCTGCGTCATTTCGGCTTTCCCATCTCTGATCTCAATCGCTTCAGGCCACGACTAACTCGCTGGCGGACAACCAGCTGCGAACAAGAAAGCTCAGCCGCGATCTCCGCGTAAGGACGCTCCCGCACGACACGGTCAAGCAGCGGTCGACGCAAATCCTCAGGCAAAGCAGCGATCAGCCCCCTCAGCGCCTCGACATCGATGCTCGCCAGCTCAAGCACTCGCTCGAGATCGTCAGTCGTGAACTCGTCCGGCTTCACCCCCATCCGGCGTCGAGCATGATCCTCGATCCGCCCACGCCTCCTGCTCTCCCGCAGCTTGTTGCGAGCGATCCCAAGCAGCCAGCCAGGAACATCACCGTTATCACCCCGATACCGGCAAGCCGCGATCAACGCTGCCGCGAACACCTCCGCCGTCAGATCAGCAGCCAGCTCTCGATTGCCGGTCTGACGCAAACACCAACTCAACACCAAAGGCAGGTGCCGCTCGTAAAGCACCGCAAACGCGACGTCGTCCCGACCGGCAATCGCCGCCACCAACTCAACATCCAAGCGCGTGTCCATCTAACACCAGGGTGAACCAAGAGCAAAACATGTGACAAAACAGCACGGAACGCGTCGCGAGCGGGCGCGTTGTGAGCGCGAGAGATGAACCTCGTTCGCCAATGAGTCGAGCGTCCACGGTTCGTCCAGGCGGGCGCGCAGCACGCCGGCAGCGATGACGACGTGGCCTCGAACACCCGCGCCTGCCCGATGGGACAGAAGACTGCTGCGGCGAGCCAGATCGCGTGTTGGACGGGTCGAGAGTCACAGGTCCAACCCGGCTTCCAAGTGAGCGATGCCTTGGTCGATGAGGTCAGAGAGGTCGGCGGTCGGGTTGTCGGCGAGCGCGGCGAGAACCGCGATCATGACGCCGACGACAGCGCCGGCAAGGGTGCGGACGGCGAAGTCATCACTTGGCCGTCCGGCGCGTTCGGCGATGGCATCGGCGAGCAGTTGCATAACTGCGGAGAACTGGTCGAGCATCGCGGCGCGCAGGGCCGGGACGGAGAGGATGAGCGCGATCCTCTGGCGTTGTTGGTCGCGCTGCTTGTCCGGCAGAACGCCGAACACCTCCCGGAATGCGGCGCGTAGGGCGCTGATGGGCGGCAGATCGTCCGGTTGGGCATGGTAGGCGGCGACGAGCTGGGGGTCGTAATCGTCAGAGAGGACGACGGCCTCCTTCGTCGGGAAGTACCGGAAGAAGGTGCTCTCGGAGACCTCGGCGGCGTCGATGATCTGCTCGATGGTGGTCGCGTCATACCCCTGGGCAGCGAACAGGCGCAAGGCGTGGTGCTGGATCGTGGCGCGGGTCTTGGCCTTCTTGCGTTCCCGCAAGCCGAGCTTGGGCTGCGTCGTCGGCACGTCAGGGTCATTGGGCATGGGCGGTCCCTCGGGACGGAGGTTGCTTGTCTGGCTGGGGACGCACGCCCGGAAGCAGCGCCAGGGTCAAGACGATGCCGGCGGCGGCGATGCCCGTCGAGGTGAACAGCGAGACGTTCAGGCCGTCCACGAAGGCACACCGCACCTGCTCGGCGAGCGACGGGGAGTGAAGCTGATTGGCAACGGTAATGCCGTTGTAGACGCTGCTGCGGATCGCGGCGGCCTGGACGCCGGTCAGGTGAGCGAGGTCGAGGTGCGCGGTATAGGCGGCGGACAGCACGCTGCCGATGATCGCGGTGCCGAGCGGCGCGCTGGTCTTCTGGAATGCCTGCACGACCGCGGAGCCGATCCCGCTGGCCTCCTTGCTGAGCTGGGCCAGGGCCGCGGCGGTTGCCGCGGTCAAGATCAGCCCGGTGCCGGCGCACAACACGGCCATCCAGGCGGCGACGAACAACTCACTCGACCCCACACGAGTAGTAGCGCCGAGCAGTGAGCCAACGCCGAGCAGCACGAATCCTGCGGTCACGGTGAGCTTGGCCCCGATGGTCTTGACCAGGAGGCTGGCCGGGGCTGCCCCGGCGATCAACCCACCCACGAGCGGCAGCAGCCGCAGCCCGGACCCGAACGTGTCCGCCCCCTGGACGGCTTGGAAGTATTGGGGCATCACGAACAGCAGGCCGACCATGCCCAGGCCGCCGACCCCGCTGAGCGCCGCTCCCCAGGTAAACGACGCCGAGGAAAACAACGCCGGGTCGATCAACGGCTGCCCGCCTCGCCCGGCGAGACGCCGCTCCCAGGCGACGAAAGCGGCCAACACGACCACCCCGGCAGCCATCATCGTCAATGCGGTTGGGTCGCTCCAGCCGTGCTCGCCGGCATCCACGAGTCCGTAGGTGACGACGACGAGCCCGACAGTCGCGGTGACGATGCCCGGCGAGTCCAACGCGGGACGCTCGTCGGCCCGTGACTCGGGCACCAGCACCCCGGCCACGACGAGGCCGATCACGACGACCGGGACGTTGAGCAAGAACACCCATCCCCACCACAGCCGCGACAGCATCCAGCCGCCCAGGATCGGGCCGAGCGGGAGTGCCAGGAAGTTCGCCGCCTCATACACACCGACCGCCTTCGGGCGCTCTTGCTCAGTGAACAGCACGGTCAGCGCCGACAGGGCCATGACCGTCACCCCAGCCCCGGCAACGCCCATCAGCAGCCGCGCGATCAGGAACACGGCCGGGGAGGGGGACAGCGCGCACAGCACCGATCCGGCCCCGAACGCGGCCAGCGAGCCCAGCAGCAGCTTCTTACGGCCGTAGCGGTCCCCGATCAGCCCGGCGGGTAGCACCGCCGCGGCGAGCAATAGCAGATACCCGGACGAGAACCACTCCAGGTCCGACTCTGAGGCGTGCAACGCCGAGGCCAGCGTCGGCAGCGCCACCGACAGCACCGTCCCATCGAGGCTCACCGCCAGGATGCACAGGCTCGCCGCTCCCAGAGCCCACCACTTACGCTGACTCGACCGACCCGTAACAGCCACCTCCACTAGAAGGCTACTACCTTTAAACGGTGACTGTCATTTTAGCAGATGCGGACGCACCTACCCGACTTCAAGCGGTTGATCCCGGCTCACCCATCTGGGCGCGGTCAGATCAGCGCCCCGACGTCACAATGCCGGCCCCTCGACCTGGCCGACCCGACGAAGTAGGCGCTTTACCAGGGATTTCCCAGCAGGACCAGAGTTTGAGAACTCTCTACGTAGGTCCACTGACAGCCGACTCTGCGCGTCTTACTCAAACCGTGCGGCTGGACTCAGACTCTCCCTGCGGCTGAGCGCCAAAAGAATTGAAGGGTCCGGTGTCAGTCTGATGGTGCCGGTTGCCGGCGGCGGTATTCGGTGGGCGAGATGCCGTCGTGGGCATGGAAGCACTGGCTGGCGTGAAACTGGTTCTTCCAGACCACCGAACGAGCGGCCTCGTGGCCGTGAACATCACAGCATCGCCGACTGAGAACTCGGCCAGCGCGTTGGCGGAGCGGACCGTGTGCAACAGCTCGAGGCGGGCCTCGACGGCGTCGGCAATCGCAACGAGCTGCTGATCGATCTCACCGGCCGCGATCTGCTCGAGCAGCTGCCGCTCCTGCGGCATGAGCTGCCGGTCATGGCGGGCCGACCACAGCAGCGGATGGTCATGTTCCAGAGTTCCGATGCCGGGATCATCCGCAGTTGCGCGGACGGCAGGTCGCGATCGCGATTTTCCGCCCGGACCTGTAGCGCCGCGCGCCTTGCCGCTCAAAGTTGGCGAAGTTTGGTAGCCAAAAGTGGTAGCCAAACGCGACGATGCTCGGTTACGGTCGGGTCGAAAAACAGAAAATCCCCGCAAAAGCGAGGATTTTCTTGACGCGCCCGAAGGGATTCGAACCCCTGACCTTCGGTTCCGTAGACCGACGCTCTATCCAGCTGAGCTACGGGCGCGAGTTTTGCTTCGTCAGCCTGCATGACCTCTACCGAGGATCAGCAGGCTGGCGTGCGCAGGACAAGGATAACGGCATCAAGCTGGGCGCGACCGCTGCGGGCCGCGCACGTGGGTCGCGGCAGCGACGCGATTGGGCCTGATCGGCCCGCGGGCCAAATGGGACCGCGCAAAATCCCTCCACCTGGCGCGTGTCTAAGGCAGAGGTTTGCGGCAGTCTGGCGTCCGTACGCACAAGCAAGCCTGGCCCCTTGTGGACGGATCCCGGCCTGATGGCGTCGGGCCGCCGCCCTCGACAGTTAAATGCTCTACAAATCGCCGGATGCGGCGGTTAGAGTCGCACTTTGCCAAACACCCTAGGGAGGGAAGTTGGGAGCTACTTCAACACAGCCGACGATGAGACTCGATGCGGACGGTCTGGACCGTAAGCTCGGGTTCCTGGGCCTGATGTGGGCCTCTGAGACCTCGATCATCGGCTCTGGCTGGCTGTTCGGCGCTTTGGGGGCCGCGCTGCTTGCCGGTCCGGCCGCGATCCTCGGTTGGGTCATCGCGGCGATCATCATCACCGTGCTCGCGCTGATGCACGCGGAGCTCGGCGGCCTTTTCCCCGTAACCGGCGGCACGAGCCGCTTCCCGCACTACGCCTTCGGGTCCTTTGCGGGTGCTACGTTCGGCTGGGCGTCCTATCTGCAGGCGGCGAGCGTCGCACCGATCGAGGTTCTCGCAGCCGTGCAGTATCTGTCCACTGCGCACTGGGCGCGGAGCTTCTTCAAGTACAACCCCGCGGCCGGTGGCGCCGCCGGCACGCTGCACGGGCTCGGCTATCTCGTAGCTCTGATCCTGCTTGTGCTGTTCGTCATCTTCAACCTCGTCGGCATCCGCTGGCTTGAGCGCATCAGCAACGTCGTCACCACGTGGAAGGTCATCATCCCCTGCCTGGCGATCGTGATCCTGATCTTCGGCCACTTCCACAGCGGCAACTTCGGCGCCGCTGCCGGAGGCTTCTTCTTCAAGCACAACGCGATCAAGGGGATCATCGAGACGCTGCCGGCCGGGATCGTGTTCTCGCTGCTGGGCTTCGAACAGGCGGTTCAGCTGGCCGGCGAGGCAGCCGATCCCAAACGACACCTGGCCAAGGCGGTGATGGGCTCGGTGATCATCGGCACCGTGGTCTACATCCTCGTGCAGGTCGCCTTCATCGGCGCGATGGACCCGCACCTGCTCAAGCAGGTCGGCGGCTGGGCCGGTCTCAGCAGCCCCGCCGCCGCCAAGATACCGGAGGTTAAATTGCTGACCAGCGGGCCGTTCTTTGAGATCTCCAGTCTCGCGGGCGTCTTCTGGCTGGCAACGATCCTGCGGATCGATGCGGTGGTCTCACCCGCCGGCACCGGGCTGATCTACACAACATCGGCGTCGCGGCTCAGCTTCGGCCTGTCCAAGAACGGGTTCGTTCCCTCGGCGTTTGAGCGGATCGACCAGCGCACGAAGATCCCCGTGTTCAGCGTGATTATCGCGACGCTCGTGGGCATCCTGTTCCTGCTGCCGTTCCCGAGCTGGGCGTCGCTGGTGGCGATCGTCACCAGTGCGTCGGTGCTGATGTACGCGGGCGCACCGCTCTCGGCCGCGGCTCTGCGCCGCTCAAAGCCCAACCTCGAGCGGCCCTACGCCGTTTCGGGCATGGGCTTCCTGGCGCCAGCCGCGTTCGTGGGAGCCACCTGGATCATCATCTTCGCCGGTTGGCAGACCTACACCACGCTGATGGTGGCGATGCTGCTCGGCTACCTGCTGATCTGGATCTCCTACCTGACCAAGTCGAACTCCAGGGCTCCGTCCATGGACTGGCAGGCGCTTCCCTGGATCGCCGGCTACTTCATCGGGCTGCTCGTGATCTCATACTTCGGGGCCTTCGGGCCCGGCGGGATCATCGGTGGCGTCGGGTTCTTCAAGAACGTGCTGAGCAACGGTGGCAACGATGATCTGACGCTCGGCGGGACGCTGGCCGTCTCTGCGGTCTGGGCGATCATCTGCTTCTACTGGGCGATGAGCGCTCGTCTACCGGAGTCCAAGGTGGACGAGTACGTTGAGGACGTTTACCCGTCAGCTGAGGGCTTCGTTCACTGAACGCCGCGTGGGCGGCTGTCGCTAAAGCGGGTGGGTGCGGCCAGCGGGCCGCACCCACCCGCGGTGGCGCTCGGCGGTCACACGTGGGCGAGGGCTGAGCGGTCAGCCGTCGTGGTGGTAGCGCGCCACGGTGAAGCCGATCAGCATCGGCACGTGCACCGCGTAGACCGCGACAGAAAGGGTCAGCACAACCAGCACGCCTCCGGAGACGTGGTTGCGCACGAACACGAACTCGATCATTCCGGCGGTCACGCAGTAGGCAAGCAGCGCCCAGCGAGCCACCTCGGCAAAGCGCCTCCAGGCAAAGCCACGCACGCGCGTCAGCGACCAAAGGTTGTAGGCCATCAGCATCGCGGAGAGGCCGAGCAGGATCGTGGCTGGCGTGAGTGGGACCTTGTGCGGGAGGTGCGCCGAGAGATAGATGCCGCCGGCGACGATCAGCCCGAGCGACAGCATCGCGGTCTGGGTCACCGGTGGGTAGCGAGGTTCGTCGGCGCGCTGGTCGCTCACGGCCACTGCTCAGCTCGCCAGGCGCGTCATGATCACGAAGGTGGCGATCTGCATCATGCCGGTGATGCCTGAGCAGTAGACGAAGCGTTTCATCAGCCGCTCTATCACCGCCGGATTCGGTCGCGGTTTCTTGAGCTCCACGAGCACCGCGATGTTGGCGGGCTCGAGCAGGCCGAGCGCGATCACCGCCATCACGCCGACCACGATCATGCTCGCCACGACCCAACCGTGGTCGGGATAGGAGGTGAGATTGGTGCCGAGCTTCGTCGAGAGCTGCCATCCGGCCACGAGTGTTGCGGTCACGACCGCCGGCATCAGCACCACCATCTTGGGCATGAACTTGACGGTGAATTCGATCCGGGCTGGGATCGAAAGGCTGCCGAGGATCGGGCCGACGATCAGGCCAACGAACAGGTCGATGATCGTCCAGGCGGATCCGAACACGACGTGCATGAAGTCAAGCGGCCAGGTTGCGTCGAGGGCCACCGCCACGATCAGCCCCACCAAAATTACTGCGGCCAGGACCAGGCCGAGCGGCGGCACGATGCTAAAAGCCGGAACCGCTGGTGGCCCTTCGGCGTGAGTCGGTGCGGCGGCAGGCTGGGCGTCGGCCTGCGTGATTGACGACATAGCGCCTTCTAGCAGAGTCCGTGTGACCTTTGGGAAATCTTCGGCCGCTCGGATTGGCAACGAGAGCGTCCGGCCGCTGCGCGCAAACGCGGCGAGCTGCAGCGGAGGGGGCGGGATTCGAACCCGCGATGGGCTCACACCCATGCCGGTTTTCAAGACCGGTGCATTCAACCGCTCTGCCACCCCTCCGGGAGCGTGGACCCAACGCAGGCTACCAACCGGCCGGGCTGGGCACCCTCACCCGGTCTCCAGCCAGTGGCGCTCACGCGCGATGACCTCCACCTCTGGGTGTGAGAGGACGAAGCGCTCGACGCGGTCAAGCAGCTCCTCGGCGTGGGCGGCGGTGGGCGCAACGACGCAGAACCCGAGCCCGGTGCGCTGCCACAGCTCGTGGTGGGACACCTCGGAGGCGGACACGCCGTAGCGCTGGCGTGCGGTCTCGACCAGGTGCCTGACCACCGTGCGCTTGGCCTTCAGCGAGCCCGCGGCGGGGATGTGCAGCTCAATGCGCATGGCGGCCACGTACACCGTGGTGATTATCGCCCCGCCAGCCGCGGCGGCCCGGATCGAATTCCCGGGATCGGGATTCAGGTCTTTGCCAGCTTCAGCGCGTAGAGTGTCGCGGCCACCGCCGTGGCAAGGTTGAGCGACGAGACACCCGCCGCCATCGGCAGCGCCACGCGGCGCGAGGCCAATGCCAGCAGCCCATCGGTCAGCCCGTCGCGCTCGGTCCCAAAGGCCAACAGCATGCGCTCTGGCAGCACGTCGGGAGCAAACGGCTCGCCCGCGGGGTCCAGTGCCACCAGTTCGCGTCCGCCCGTTCTTACGCTTCGCAGCCGGTGGACGGGCAGCGCGAAGTGAAGCCCGGCGCTGCCGCGCAGCGCATCGGGATGCCACGGGTCCTGGCGGCCGGTCGTGATCACCCCGGCCGCGCCCGCGGCGGCGGCGACGCGCACAACGGCGCCCAGGTTGCCGAGGTGGCGTGGATCCTCGAGCAGCACGACATGGCCCGGTCCGGCGAGCACCGTGTCGGCATCGGGCTGAGCGGGCCGACGGGCGACGGCCACGACCTGCGCACGCGGGCTGACCTGCCGCAGCTCGTCTGCCGCGACGACGTCTGCGGCCAGCGCGATGTCCGGGGCTAGGCGCAGGCGCAGCTCCTCGAGCGCCGCCGGGTCGGCGGTCCAGGTACCGAGCAGCTCGCCGCCGAAGCGCAGCGCGTGTTTGAGGGCATGAAAGCCCTCGAGCACCACCAGCCCGGGCGTTCGCCGGGCGCGTGTGACATCGGACAGTTGCATGTGCCTCAGGCGCGGTTCCTCACTCGCGATGAGAACTACAGCACGCCGAGCCCGGAGAGCAGCGCGATGATCCCCGTCAAAAGGATGATCAGCGACAGGGCGCGGCGCAGCTGTTCGGTGCTGGCGCGCAGGTGGATGTGGTGGCCAGCGAGCTGCCCGGCCAGGACGGCGAGCAATGCAAGACCGGCGAGCGTCCATGGCAGGTGCGTCCTGCCGATGTCAGGTAGCAGCGTGAGCGCCGTGATGGTGCCCGTCCCGAGGAAGATCACGGCCAGCGAGTCGCGAATCGCCGTGGCTGACAGGTGGCGCTGCGAGAGCCAGATGGCCAGCGGTGGCCCGTTGATTCCGCTCGCGGTTGAGAGCACGCCCGCCAGCGCGCCAACCGCGAGCCGCGCTGGCCTGACAGGACCCGACACGGTTGGTTCGAGGTGCCTCAGCCTGGTCAGCGCGAGCACCACGACCATCGCGCCGACGGCGGTCTCGATCGTCGGCTTGCTGAGCGCCCGCAGCACCAGCAGACCGCCGACGCTGCCCGGCACGGCTGCCAGCAGAATCGGCACCACCTCCTCCCAGGCGACCCGCATCCGGTGGTGTCCGCGCAGCAGCGTGATGACGTTCACCATGAGGCCGAGCACCGTCAGGATCAGGATCGCCGGCTGTGGCCTCGTCGCCAGCAGCAGCACGGGGGAGAGGACCAGCGCAAACCCCATCCCGACCGCCGTCTGAACGCAGGCGGCAAGGCCGGCCACGAGGGCCGCCACGGCGTCGAGTGCGGTCACGGTGTGATCGTAGGGCCCCTGGGTGTTCCGCCTGGGGTCAGGCCGAGCGCCGCACGACCAGCTCGGCGGGCATCGATACGTGCCCAATCGCGCCGGTCCGCAACTGTGTGATCAGGCTCTCGGCCAGCAGGCGTCCGGCCAGCGGTCCCGATTGACGCACGGTGGTCAGCGGCGGATCCGTGTGCGCGGCCAGGAAGATGTCGTCGTAACCGACGACGGCGACATCACCGGGCACCCGGCGCCCCGACTCGCGCAGCACATCGATGGCCGCGATGGCCATCACGTCGCTGCAGGCGAAGACCGCGTCCAGCCCGCTGCGCTGCTCGAGCAGCGCCCGCATCCGGCCGGTCGCGGACTCCCTGTCGTAGGAGCCGTAGCTGACCAGAGCCTCATCCACCTGGACTCCTGCGCCTGCGAGTGCCGCCGCGTAGCCGCGGTAGCGATCACGGATCTCCTGTTCGCGCTCCGGGCCACCGATGAAGGCGATCTGTCTGCTGCCGCGCTGCAGCAGGTGGCGCGTGGCCAGGCGTCCGCCCGCGAAGCTGTCACCCGCCACCGAGCTGAAGCGGTGGCTGACCGAGTCAAGGCCCCAGACGACGAACGCGGCCCCCCGGCGCTCGAGCGCCTCCAGATGCCTGGCGGTGCAGTGCGCGCCCAGCAGGACGAAGCCGTCCGCGCGCTGCGAGTCCAGGTAGCGCTCGATCCAGCTCGTGTCGCTCGCCCGGATCTGGATCACGAGCAGGTCGTAGCCGTGTTCGTGCAGCCCGGCGATCAGGCCGCTCGTGAGCTCCAGCACGAATGCGTCCGGCAGCTTCTCGCCGGCCATCTGTGTCCCATGGTCATAGGTGGCCAGCGCCACGACGCTGCTCTGGCGCCGGCTGAGGCTGCGCGCGGTGGCGTTGATCTGGAAGCGGTGGGCGCTTGCGATCTCGCGCACGCGCTCGCGCGTGGCGGCGCTGACCAGAGGGCTGTCGTTGAGCGCCCGCGAGACGGTCGCCTTGGACACACCCGCCAAACGGGCGACATCGGCCATGGTGAGCGTCTGCTCCTGTGGGCTCGTATGGCAGGCTGACATCATTGCAACCGGTTGCAGAGTAGCGGCTCGGGTGCTAGCTTGCAACCGGTTGCAGGACGCGCTGTCAAAGCCCCGGCTGGTCGCTGCGCTGGCGGCGCTGGCAGCGTGCGCAGCCTGCTTTGTGACCGCCGAGAGCCTGCCGATCGGGCTGCTGCCGCAGATCGCGCTGAGCATGCGCGCCTCGCTGGCGCTGACCGGTCTGCTGGTGACCATCTACGCGCTGATCGTCGTCGCCGTCACCGTGCCGCTCAGCCATGCGCTGCGGGCGCTGCCGCGACGCACACTGCTGGCGGCGACTGCCGCGACGCTGGCGCTCGGCTGCCTCGGCTGCGTGTTTGCGCCCGACTACGGCCTGCTGCTCGCCGCCAGGGCGCTCACGGCCTGTGGGCAGGCGCTGTTTTGGGCGGTCGGCCCGGTGCAGGCCGCGAGGCTTGTGCGACCGGAGCGCCGCGGTCAGGCGGTGACCGCCGTCTTCGCCGGCAGCGCCACCGGCCTGGTGATTGGGCTGCCGCTCGGCACCGCGATCGGGCACCTCGCCGGCTGGCGTCCTGCGTTCGCGGCACTGGGTGGCGCCGCGCTCGTGCTGCTTGTCGTGCTGCTGCTGGCGCTGCCGGTCAACGAGCCGCCGGTCGCCGTGGCCTCCCGCGAGCGGCCCGCTGGCCGCTCGCGGTACCGCAGCGTCCTGGCCGCCACGTGCCTTGCGGTCAGCGCCTACTTTGCCGCCTACACCTACGCCAATCCGCTGCTGGTGCGTGTGGCCGGCCTGCCGCGCGCCTCGGTCGCGCCGGTGCTGCTCGTCGTCGGGTTCGCGTCGACGCTTGGCCTGGGCTTCGGCGGGGCGCTCTACGGCCGCCACCCACGCCATGCCGGTTCGCTCGCGGTTGCGCTCATGACGCTGGCGCTGCTCGGCCTGTTTGCCACCGGAGCGCAGCCGTTGGCGGCGATTGCGTGCCTGGCGCTGCTGGGGCTCGGTCAGAGCCTGATGACCGTTGGAAACCAGCTGGCTGTCATGGAGCACGGGCCGGAGAATGGCACCGCGTGGTATTCGACCGTTTACAACATCGGCATCGCCAGCGGTCCGCTGCTCGGCGCCCTGGCACTGGCGAGCGGCGGTCTGCGCGACGCCCCGCTGCTGGGAGCGCTGGTCGCGGTCAGCGCGCTGGCGGTGCTCGCGCTGCCCCTCGGCCGGCTCAGCGAAACGCCTGGATCCCCGTGAGCGCCCCGCCGACCACCAGCGCGTGCACGTCGGCGGTGCCCTCGTAGGTGATCACCGACTCGAGGTTGTTCATGTGCCTGATCACCGGGTACTCGAGCGTGATGCCGTTGGCGCCCAGCACCTGGCGCGCCGTC
>JAJZID010000038.1 GCA_021810705.1 Actinomycetes bacterium | reverse complement strand
CAGACCGAGCGCGCTCAGCGCCAGTGTCGGCGCGATCTCGTTGGCGCTGATCCCGAGCACCTCGCCAAACAGCAACGAGTACGCGGCCTCAGAGTTCTCGGCGCTGAAGCTGAGGAACAGGGCGCCAAGCCCGAGCATGAACACCAGCGTGAGCGCCGTGGCGACGTCGCGGCGGCCGCGGCGGCCGAGCAGGCCGATACCGAGCGCGCCGGCGACTGAGAAGAGCCCAAGGCCGGCGAGCGTGGAGCTGCCGACCAGGGTGGCGCCTGCGGCACCTGCGAACGAGCCGTTGGGGATCGCGTGAGCGACGAACGAGGCGCCGCGCATCACGACGAAGAAGCCGACGGCCCCACCGACCACGGCCGCGAGGCTCGCGACCACCCAGGCGTTGACCATGAAGCCCGAGAACATCACTAACCCCGCAGGTGCCGGCCGCGGGCGAGCGCGCCCGCGGCCAGGTAGACGATCAAAACGAGTGTGACTATGAAGAAGCTCACGGGCCAACCGTGGCGCAGCGGCGGCCAGTAGAAGCTATCCCAAGCCAGGAGCAGACCAAGCCAGGTGCAGGCCAGGCTGATCCCGGCCGCCAGCAGCGCGGCTCGGTGCGGGCGGCTGGTCAGGCGCAGCGCGGCAGCCGCCGGGCCGACCAGAAGCGCCGTTGAGAGGATCGCGCCGATCGTGAGATCACACAGGGCTACGGTGATCGCCAGAGCCAGCAGGTAGGCGGCGCCGACCAGACGCACGCGCACGCCGCGCGCAGCCGCGAGCTCCGGGCTGACGCTGGCCAAGAGCAGCGGTCGATACAGGGTCAGCGCGACCAGCAGCGCCACCGCTCCGAGCCCGATGACCAGCGGCAGATCAGAGCTCGAGAGCGTGAAGACAGATCCGAACAGGATCGTCGGAATCTCGCCGCTGCCGTTGTGGTAGGTCATGCCGAGGTACAGGAAGAGGGACGCGAGCGCGAACCCGACCCCGAGCACGATGCCGGTGGCGACATCGCGCCCGCGGGCGCGCTGCACGCCGATCCGCTCCATCGCGGCGGCGGCAAGCACCGAGATCCCGACGAACCCCCACAGCGGCGCAAGGCCGATGAGATAGGCGCTGGATCCGCCGGCGCTGCCGATGTCGCTGAGTGCATGGCCGGCAAACGCCTGGCTGCGGATCACGGTGAACACGCCGATCAGGCCGGCGACCACAGCTACGACGCCGCCAAGCACGGCGGCGGTCTGGACCGCGCCATCAGCGAAGAAGCCGGGCTCGACAAGGGCGCGCAGCAACGCGTGCACGGCCGTCTCAGTGCTCCTCGGGATCCAGGTGGTGCGGGTGTGAGGGCTCCGCGTCATCGCCCTCGCCGGCTACGACCAGGACGCGGCCGGCGACATGGATCACCTCGACGCGGTGCCCGTAGAGGCGGCTGAGAACGTCGGCTCGAACCACGTCCTCGGCGCGTCCGCAGGCGGCACGACCGTCAGCCAGGTACACGACGCGGTCCATCACCGGCAGTAGCGCGTTCATCTCGTGCGCGGAGATCATCACCGCGATCCGCTGCTCCCGGGCGATGCGCGCCAGCAGGTCAACCACCTCGCGGGCGCTGCGCAGATCGAGGTTGGCCAGCGGCTCGTCGAGCAACAGCAGCCGGGGCTGGTTGATCAGCGCGTGGGCGATCAGCACCCGCTGCTGCTCTCCGCCGGAGAGCCGTCCGATGCGAGCGTCGGCGAACCTGCCCGCGCCGACGGCATCGAGCATGCGGTTGACGCGCTCGCGGCGCTCGCGGCTGGGGCGAGGCACCCCCAGTCGGTGACCGTCGATGCCAAGCGCGACGAGGTCACGGGCACGCACCGGGAGGTCGGGGTCGAGCATGAACTTCTGAGGCACATAGCCGACGCTGTGGCGGGCATCGGGCCCGTTGACGGTCACGCTGCCGGCGGTCGGCGCAAGCAGCCCGAGGATGACTCGCAGGAGCGTTGTCTTACCCGCGCCGTTGGAACCGATCAGGCCGGTCAGCTCACCCGCCCTCAGGCTGAAGGCGACGTCGTCAAGGATCCGTCGACCGCCGAGCTCCACGGTCACCCCGGCGAGCTCGAGCACCTTCTCCCCTCCGCCCGCTCGCGCTGCGGTCGCGGCTTGGGGCTGAGTAAGCATGGTCGGTGGCTGGTCGCTCATCAGAGGCTGTTGGTCGAGCGGTGGGCGGTCACAGCTGCGCTCAGCGCCCGGGTCTCGGCGAGCATCCAAGAGCCGTAGCTGTACCCCGCAGGCATCGTCTCGTAGACACCGACCACCGGAATGTGGTTCTGGTCTGCGAGCTTCAGGAAGGACTGCGTGACCGTGTTTGTCACCTGGCGGTTGTAGAGGAAGACCTTGACCCGATGCTGTTTGAAGAGGTTGTCCTCCAGGGTCACATCCTGCGGCGCTGGGTCCACCCCGTTCATGATGTCGGCCTGCAGCACCCACGGCGTGCGGATGTCGGCACCGGCCGCCTGCAGCATGTAGTCGGCGACCGGCTCGGTGACCGCCACCGCCGTACCCGCATGAAGCCGTTTGAAGCTCGCGACCGCGCGAAACCATGGCTGGAGGGTCGCGTCAAAACGCCGCCCGTTGGCCCTGAAGTAAGCGCCGTGCTCCGGTGCGAGGGCCGAGAGGTCGCGCACGATCGCCGCTGCCACCTTGGGCATCGTGCTCGGGTCATACCAGAGGTGGGGATTCCTGGTGCTGTCGGGCAAGCCGAGCAGTGTCTGCACCTCGATCACACGACGCGAGCGGCTGGGCGAGGCGGCCTCGATCTTGTTCATGAACGAGTCATAGCCGAGGCCGTTCTGCACGATCAGCTTTGCGGCGCCGACGGTGCTGGCAACGCTGGGGCTTGCCTCGAAGGTGTGCGGGTCGGTGTTGGGGTTGCTCATGATCGCCGTCGCGTTCACGTAGCGACCGCCGATCTGGGAGATCACGTTGGCGTACTGGCTCTCGGCGCCGACCGCGGTGATCCGGCCTGGAGCACCACCGGACTTGGCCGCCGAGCCGCTGGCACCGCAGGCGCTGACGGTGATGGCGACGGCCAGCGCTGCCAGCGCGAGCACCGGCCGTCGAGCAGGTGGCTCTACTGGATTCACGCTCATGGGACCTAAGATATCAGTAATGATGTCGCTTCTCATTATCGTTTATAACGATTGTGCCTTAGACTGATCGCCATGGAGCCGATGACAGCGCCACCCAAAGCGTCCGGTCACGCTTCCCCGAGCGAAGCGGGAGCGCAGCCCTGGTCCGAGCGCGCCCGCACTGAACTGCGCCGCGCCGGCTACCGGCGCGGCGGCGCACGCGAGCAGCTGATCAACCTGCTCGCACGGGAGCGCTGCGCGCTCACCGTCCAGGAGATGGACGGGCGGCTACAGGAGGCCTACCGGCAGGGCGCCAGCCCCCGCCCGGTCGGTATCGCGAGCGTGTACCGCGGCATCGAGCTGCTGGTAGAGCTGGGACTGGTTGCCCGCGTGGATGTCGGCGACGGGATCGCACGCTACGAACGCGCAAGCGTCGAACACGGCGGCGAGAACCATGACCACCATCACCACCACTTCATCTGCGACCGCTGTGGGCTGATTGTGCCGTTCGACGACCAGCCACTCGAGCGGGCGATCGTCGCATTGGAGGATCGAGTCGGCTTCGCGGTCAGCGGCCACGAGGTCCTGCTCCACGGATCCTGCTCTGACTGCCGCGACACTCGGCGCTAGAACTTTCGCATGAGCGGCAGCACCCCGAACCTCGATCACGAGCACGTGGCCGTGCTCGTGATCGGCGCGGGCATCTCCGGGATCGGCTGCGCCCACTACCTGCGCACCAACCACCCACAGCGCCGCTTCGTGGTCCTCGAGGCCAGGGGGCACATCGGCGGCACCTGGGACCTCTTCCACTACCCCGGCATCCGCTCGGACTCCGACCTGCACACATTCGGCTTCGAGTTCAAGCCCTGGCTCGGCGAGCACACGTTCGCCAGCGGCGCGGAGATCATCAGGTATCTCGCCGAGGCGGTCGCGGAGGGTGACCTCGGCAAGCGCATCCTGACCGGCCACCGCGTGGTCGCGCTCGACTGGTCATCAGCGCAGGCACGCTGGCGGGCGACGGTCACGCGGGCCGACCGGCACACCATCGAGCTCACTGCCGACTGGGTCTTTGCCGGCACCGGCTATTACCGCTACGACTCAGGCTACCTGCCTGAGCTACCCGGCATCAACGCCTACAGGGGGCGCCTCGTGCACCCGCAGAGCTGGCCCGAGAACCTGGACTGCAGCGGCAAGCAGATCGTGGTGGTCGGCAGCGGTGCCACCGCCGTGACGCTGGTGCCCGCACTGGCAAGCAACGCCGCGCACGTGACGATGCTGCAGCGCTCACCGAGCTACATCCTGTCACTGCCGCGCCGCGACGAGGTTGCGCTGTGGCTGCAACGCCGGTTCGGACTGAAGCGCGGCTACGGCCTCGCCAGACGCAAGAACATGCTCATCCAGTCGGGGATCTACGAACTGTGCCGGCGCCACCCACGCCTCGCCCGCAGGCTGATCCGACGGCTGACCACGAGGCAGCTGCCAGCCGGCTATCCGGTGGATGAGCACTTTCACCCCGCCTATGAGCCCTGGGACCAGCGGCTCTGCTTCGCCCCCAGCGGCGACATCTTCCGGGCGATCCGCGAGGGGAAAGCGTCGGTCGTGACCGACCGGATCGAGACGTTCACGACCACCGGCGTGCGGCTGGCCTCCGGCAAGCAGCTCGACGCCGACGTGGTCGTGACCGCCACCGGGCTGCAGCTGCAGGCTCTGGGCGGGATCGAGCTGCGGCTCGACGGCGTGCCGGTCGACATCGCCGAGCGCGTCTCGTTCCGCGGCATGATGCTCGATGGCGTCCCCAACCTGGCTTACCTGATCGGCTACACCAACGCCTCCTGGACGCTCAAGGTGGGCCTGGTCTGCTCCCATTTGTGCCGGCTGCTTGCGTACATGGACCAGGGCGGATATGACACCTGTGTGGCGGAATTGCCCTACCCGCACATGCCGACACGCCCGCTGCTTGACCTGAGCTCGGGCTACGTGACACGCGGTCTGCGCTCGATGCCACGGCAGGGGCCACGGGCGCCGTGGATCCAGCCGATGAGCCTACGGGCCGACAAACGCATGCTGCGCGACGCCCCGGTGACCGACCGCAATCTCCACTTCCGACGGGCCCGCGAGGCTCCGCCACAGACCGACCTTCATGGCACTCGGCCTCTGGCGCTGACCAACACGAGCGTCTGACCGCGTCCGAGCACCAGTGCCAGCACGAGTGGATGGCGCAGCATGTAATTGCGCGTGCTGCGGACAACCGTCCGCCTGTGTAGGACATAGGCCCACATCACGGTTGCCCCGCCTCTGGTTGCCCTGATCGCCAACCGCACGTGGCGGTGGCTTGTGCCGATCACCCGCACGCGCGCCAGCGGACGCCCACCGGCCCCCCGGATGACCGTGGACCGGCCCTTCGCCACCCGTGCCAAGTCGGCGAGCCTCAGGTATCCGGCGGTCGGCGCGGCGATCGGCCCGACCCAGGCGACGTTGGTGCGCACCTCGCGCCGGGCACCGAGCGTGCTCGTGACCCTCGTGACCAGCTTGACGTAGCGGCCGTAATCGGCACGGAGCGTCCGGAAGCTCGCCGCCACACCTGCGGGAAGCCGTTTGCAGGTGAGCGCGCAGCGGTAGGCCAGCGTGCGTCTCACGGTCTGAGTTCGCGCATTGGGAGCGCCACCGGCGGCCACCGAGCTGGTGGCGGAACCAGAGCTTGATGTCGTCCCCGAGCCTGCCGAACTTGAGCCCGTTCCCGTCCCGGTGGAAGCCGAGAACGTCGTCCCACCAGACGACGCGCCACCAGCCGACTGCTGAGTCGACACCGGGCCGACCGGGACCGAGACGGCGGTTGTGTAACCGGCCGCATTGCTCTCCGTAGCCTCCAGGCGCAGGTACTCGCCGGCCTGCGCGACCGTCGGCTGAAAGCTCACGCCACTTGCCACGGTCGTCCAGGGTCCACCGCTGCCGGGTGCCTGCTGCCAGGCGTAGACCGGTGAGCTGTTGCAGCTCGAATCGATCCAGGCGGCGTTCTGGGCGCCCAGGGTCTGCCCCACCTGCGCGCTGCCGCTGATCGTGGGTGCGCTGGACGCGACCGGAGCTGACTCGGTCGCAGGGGTCGTGAACGAGCTCGTGTAACCGTCGACGGTGCCGCTCGCGTTGTTTGCAGTAAGTGCAAAGTCGTAGGTTGTGCCGGGCTGCAGCTCGCCACAGAGCGTCGCCGAGACCGCCTGCACCCCGCTGCCGGCGACGCCCGCCGCGGCCATCTGCGCGCTCGCCGCCGCGTCGGCCGCCGGCCAGTACTTCCAGCTGTAGGTGGTGGCCAGCCCGTTGGGGTAGACGCCACCGGTGAGCGTCACGTCGTTGGCGTTGACACCACTCGAATCGCTGGCGCCGATGCCCGGGCCGCCCGCAACAAGGTCGCCGTTGATCGAGCCGTTACCCGTCGGCCCGTCCCACCCGGGCCCCGCGTTGCAGATCGTCAGCTGCCCCGCTGGGCAGCTTCCGTCCGTACCGGAGACGATGTCGTTCAGCAACGGCGCGTCAGCGTAGGCCCACGCCGGTGTCCCCGCACCGATCCCCGTGATCGCCTCAAAGGCGGCCGTCAGCGGCGTCGCAAGGCTGGTGCCACCGACGATGCACCAGTCGTTGGCGGTGCCGCAACCCTCGCTGCCCGGCTGCGAGTCGTAGATCGCAAGCCCGCTGTTGGGATCGCCATCGGCGGAGATGTCGTTGTAGGCGCGCCCGGCGCACTCTGTGGCAAGGCCCTGCTGGTAGGCGGGGATGGCCTGGCTAATGTCGCAGCCGGAGCCGGTGCCACAGGGGCCGGTCGCGCAGGTGGAGACCGACCAAGCTGTCTCGTCAAATCCGCGCGGCACGGTCGCATCGGCGGCAAGTGAGGTGCCGCCCACCGCGGTCACGTCCGAGAGCGCGGCCGGGTACTGGACCCTGCCGGAACCGGGGTAGGCGCTGTCGCCGGCCGCAGCCAGGATCGACGCCGAGCTGATCGTGTTGTAGGGCCATGCGGAGCCGGCCGCGTCGGGCGGGCTGACCGTCCCCCAGCTCAGCGAGATCTGGTTGGCAGCGAGGTTGGCGGCGGTCTGCACCGCGGTCTGGAGGTCAGGGCTGCCCGTCGAGTCGTCGCTGTTTGCCTCAACGACGAGGATCTTGCACAGTGGGCACAACGAGGAGACAGCGTCGATGTCCAAGGACTCCTCGATGTTCCAGGAGCCGGTCTCGTCCGTTGTGTTGCCGGGCAGCGGCGAGGTTTGACCGTACTGGTTGACGAGCTCGAAGCAGCCGGTCGTGACGCTTGCGCTGCACTGCGGTTGGGGCGGCAGGCCATTGGCGGCGCGGAAGGCCTCCATGTCGCTGTAGGCGCTCGGGTCGCCGTAGGCGTCGACGATCGCCACGGTGTCCGAGGCGCCGCGGTCGGCCGACAGCCAGGTGGTGTCGTAGGCCCACTGCAGGTAGGCGGCCGTGAACGCCTGTGGGACGCTGGCGCTGGCGGCGGCAGCAGGCGCTACGGTCACCGAGCGTGCCACCCGCATGGGCCGCGCGCGCACCCGCTCACGCAGCGCCACCGGGCGGCCGTCGCCCTTGAGCGTGAGGACCAGCGCAAGGCAGCTGGCCCGCCCAGGCCGCGCCAGACCGCAGACCGCGCGGACGCCAAGCTGCGTCGCGCTATGCCCGGTGGCCTGTGAAAGTGCGGATGTGACGGTACCGGCGCGCGCAGCAGCCAACGGGCCCGTGCCTGAGAGCGCCAGGAGGAGCGTGACGGCGAGGAGCTTGAGCGGTATGCGCCGCGAATGCGGGTGAGCGGGTGGCAGGGTCGATCCGGTCTGGTTTGCGGTAGATATGGATTCGGCCACGAACTCGCGGCGCTTGAGCCCCGAAGCATCGCCTGGCCACCATGCCAGAAGCGCCGCTGCCACGCCACGCTGGCCCGATGGGTCCGATCTTGGACGCCGCGATGGCACTTGACGGTGGTTGCTCCGGCGACGCAAAGCTGCTCGTCGACGCGGTCTCAAGTGGTGCTGGGCAGCCACCGGGGTGGGCGATTCACACCACCGCCCCGCGGATATCTGGGGGAGGCTTGCGGGTAGTGGCACAATCAAAGTGGGATGTCGCGCAACCTCGTAGAGCTGATCCGCCGCCACGAGCAGGCACAGGGGCCGACGGCGCTTGACCTGCTGAAGGCCGCCGTCGCGGATCACGGCAGCGTCACGGCTGAGGATGTCCGTGAGGCGGCCGCCGCCTCCGGGCTGCCGGAGGCGACCGTGTACGGCGTCGCCACCTTTTACGACGATCTTCAAGGACCGAGAGGCGCGCGGCACGTTCGCGCCTGCAGCGGCACCGCGTGCTTCGCCGCCACCGCGGGCAGGCATATCAGCGAGCTCGGCGCCGGGCTCGGCCTCGGCTTGGACGAGGTCAAGGCCGATGGGTCCGTGTCGTTTGGCGAGGTTGTCTGCCTGGGCTTCTGCCACAGCTCACCGGCACTGATCGACGGCAGCACGGTGATCGCAGGCGCGGACGCGGTCACGGCGCTCCTGGCGGGGTCACAGACGGAAGCTGCCGAGCCGGACTGGGTCAGCCTGCTGGATGAGCCGGTGCTCACGCGACCCGGGGACTGGTCTGGGCTCGAGCGCGCGCTGCGCGAGCTCGAGCCCGAGCAGCTGCTGGCGGAGGTCGAGGCGGCGGAGGTGCGCGGCCGCGGCGGCGCGGGCTTCCCTGCCGGGGTCAAGTGGCGCTTCACGCGCGCCGCCGCCGGCGCCGAGAAGTTCATCGTCGCCAACGGCGACGAAGGTGACCCGGGCTCCTACATCGACAAGTACCTGATGGAGCGCAACCCGAATCTGGTGCTCGAGGGCATGGCCCTCGCCGGCTACGCGGTGGGCGCCGAGCACGGATACATCCTGGTGCGCTCGGAGTACCCGCTGAGCAAGCCGAGCCTCGATGCGGCAATCCGCCAAGCCCACGCCGACGGCTGGCTGGGCAGCGACATCTGCGGCAGCGGCTTTGCCTTCGACATCACGGTCGTTGAGGGCGCCGGCTCCTACGTCGTGGGCGAGGAGACCGCGCTGCTGGCTTGTCTGCAGGGTCTGCGCGGCACGGTTTCAGCGCGTCCGCCGTTCCCGGCGCAGCGCGGCATGCTCGGCATGCCGACGGTGGTCAACAACGTCGAGACATTGGCGAACATGCCCTACATCGCCCGACGCGGAGCCCAGGCATACCACGACCTCAGTCCTGACTCGAAGACCGCCGGCTCAAAGCTCGTGTGCTTCAACGAACGCTTCAACCGCCCGACCGTCTATGAGGTCCCGTTCGGCATGAGCATGCGCTCGCTCTGCGACGAGGTCGCCGGCGGGCTGCGTGACGGTCACGCGGTCAAGGCGCTGCAGATCGGTGGCCCGCTCGGCGGGATCCTACCGACGGGCCTGCTGGACACGGCCTTTGACTTCGACGAGCTCGCCGCCGCAGGCTGCATGGTCGGGCATGGCAGCATCGTCGCCTTTGACGAGACGACGGACATGCGGGCGCTCACGGTGCACCTGCTGGAGTTCGGTGCGCATGAGAGCTGCGGCAAGTGCTTCCCGTGCAGGATCGGGTTGCGTCGGGCGCAGGAGATGTTCAGCGCCGAGGCCCCCGTCGACCGACGGCGCTTCGAGGAGCTGCTCGAGGCTCTGGAGCTCGGCTCGCTCTGCGCCCACGGCTCAGGGATGCCGGCGCCGCTGCGCAGCCTGCTTGCGCACTTCCCCGACGAGCTTGGATTGGCGGGCTGATGCAGGTCACGGTCGACGGCGTTGCCGTGCAGGTCAGCGACGGCGCCACCGTGCTGGAAGCAGCACGGCAGGCGGGCTCCTGGGTTCCCACGCTCTGCTTCGATGAGCGCCAGGCGCCGTTCGGCGCCTGCCGCGCCTGCATGGTCGCCGTCGACGGTGCGCCCAAGCCAGTTCCCGCCTGCACCACCGTCTGCCGCGACGGCATGACGGTCGACACAAACGATCCGACCGCCAGGCGCGTGGCCTCCGCCGTCGTTGAGCTTGTCATCTCGGAGCTGCCCTCCGCACCGGCACCGCACACGGAGCTTGCCCAGGTGGCCACCAGGCTGGGCGTCAGCGGTTCGCGCTGGCCCGGTGAAAGCCACAAGGTCGAGCACGACCTGCGTCACCCCTACCTGGCGTTTGAACACGAGCTGTGCATCTCCTGCGGGCGCTGCGTACGTGCCTGCGACGAGGTCCAGGGGACGTTTGCGCTGACCGCCGTGGGCCGCGGCTTTGGCGCCAACGTCGCGGCCGGGATCGGCGCAGGCTTTCTGGATTCGGCCTGCGTGTCGTGCGGAGCCTGCGCAGACACCTGCCCCACAGACGCGATCACCGAGCGTCTGCTGCTGGACGGCGGCATCAATGGAGGACCACCACCGGACGCTCCGCGCCTGCGCAGGCGTCTGAGCACAACCTGATCAGAGGTGAAGGAACATGGACACTGAGCGTTTCGATCGAACCGTGACGACGACCTGCGGTTACTGCGGCGTCGGCTGCCGGCTCGAGGCGCACGTGCGCCAGGGGCGGATCGTCTCGATCTCACCCGCGTCCGACGGGCCCGCCAACCGCGGGCACACCTGCCTCAAGGGCCGTTTCGCACACCAGTTCACGCGCTCTCGCGAACGGCTGACGACGCCCCTGATCCGCGAGGGCGACACCTTCAGGCCGGCCAGCTGGGAGGAGGCCTACACACGCATCGTCTCCGAGCTGCAACGGATCAAGGGCCAGCATGGCCCTGACGCGATCGCGGGACTTGCCTCCTCGCGCGCAACCAATGAGGACTGCTACGCGATGGCGCGCCTGATGCGCGGCGCGATTGGCACCAACAACATCGACAACTGCTCCCGCGTCTGTCACTCACCCACATCCTTTGCGCTGCGGAAGTCATTCGGCCTGTCCGGTGCGACCGGATCGTTTGATGACGTCGACCATGCGGAGGTGGCGATCCTGATCGGCGTCAACCCCACGCAGGGGCATCCAGTCGTCGGCGCCCGCATCAAGCAGGCGGCACTGCGCGGCTGCAAGCTGATCACCATCGATCCTCGCCGGATCGAGCTCGCAGACTACGGCGAGCTGCATCTGTCGCCCCGCCCCGGAACCAACGCGGCGGTGATGCTTGGCCTCTGCCACGTGGTCGCCCGCGACGGCCTCACCGACCCGGCCTTCATCGCCGAGCGCACCCAGGGCTATGAGGCCCTCTCGGAGCTGCTGGCAAGCTACACGCCCGAGGCGGTGGAGGAGATCACCGGGATCCCCGCTGCCGACATCGAGCGGGCCGCCCACATCTACGGCGAAGCGAACCGCGCCAGCGTGCTCTGGGGCCTCGGCGTGACCGAGCACAAGTACGGCTCCGAGGTCGTCCAGCTGATCTGCAACCTCGCGATGATGACGGGCAAGGTTGGTAAGCCCGGCTCGGCACTGCTGCCGCTGCGCGGCCAGAACAACGTGCAGGGCTCATCCGACATGGGGGCGCTGCCAGACACCTACACGGCCTACCGACCGGTCTCGGACGAGGCGACCGCCCGCCAGTTCGAGCAGGCATGGGGTGTGCCGCTGAGCCGCAAGAAGGGCTACACGATCCCGCAGATGTTCGACGCCGCGATC
>JAJZID010000037.1 GCA_021810705.1 Actinomycetes bacterium | reverse complement strand
AGTCGGCGCCCAGGGCGGCCGTGTCGAGGACCTCGCCGCCGCCTTTGCCGTCGGCCCGGCAGGCGGGCTGATCGCCGTTTCACGCGCGCTCGCGCAGGCGCACAGGCGCAGCGGTGGCGACCCGGCTGCGGCCGCCCGCAGCGAGGCTGCACGCCTGCGCGAGCAGGCGTGGAGTCTGGCGGCTGGTGTCCAACAGGCGGCTGGGTGACCGGCCTCGGTTCACCGCTCCTTCACGCCGCCCGTCTGAGCTACCGTTTACGCTGCTGGCGGCCTCGGGTAAGCCGGCTGAGGGATTGAGGAAGGTGCCGGGATGAGACCAACGACCACAGACGCGGCTGCGGGCCGCGAGCGACGATGATCATCACCGTAACCCTCAACCCAGCGCTCGACCGCACGCTTGAGGTGCCGAGCTTCACGCCAGGGCGTCGCCACCGAAGCCTGGACCAGCGCACGATCCCCGGTGGCAAGGGCGTCAACGTCGCGCGCGTGCTCAAGCTGCTCGGCCAGCCGGTGATCGCCACCGGGATCATCGGTGGCGCCACCGGCACGCGCATCATCGAAGGTCTCAGTGACGAGTCGGTGCTGAGCGCGTTCGTGCGCATCCGCGAGGAGTCGCGGACCAACATGGCCGTGCTCGATCCGACCACCGGCGTGCACACCGAGATCAACGAGCGCGGGCCGTCGGTGACCGAGCACGAGCTGGAGATGCTCGAAGAGAAGCTGATCTACCTGGCCAAGGGCGCGAGCATCTGCCTGTTCGCCGGCAGCCTGCCGCGCGGGCTGGAGCCAGACACCTATGCGCGACTGATCCGGGCGGTCCGCAAGCTCGGCGTGCTGACGGTGGTTGACACCGACGGTGAGCCGTTGAAGCTGGCCGTCCGCGCCGAGCCGGACGTGGTCTCACCGAACGAGCTCGAGGCTGAGGACCTCGCCGGACGCGAGTTTGAGGGGCCCGAGGACCGGGCGCAGGCGGTCGTCGAGATCACCCGCCAGGGGCCGGCCGAGGCGATCATGACCGTGCCGGACGGCTGCTACGCGTACGTGCGCGAGAACGGCGAGCAGACGCTCTACCGTGTCGCGATCGAACCGCTCGAGGCGCAGTCGCCGATCGGGTCCGGTGATGCGTTTCTGGCGGGCTACATCGCGGCTCGCTATCAGGGCCGCACACCCGTCGAGTGCCTGCGCTTCGGCGTCGCCTGTGGCGCGGAGTCAACGCAGCATGTGGGCGCCGGGATCCTCGATCCGCGAACGGTGGAGCGGCTGCTGGACGGCGTGGTCGCCACGCCGATGAGCCTGCCGGCCGAGGTCGTCTGAGCTCGGAGCCAGGCGCGCGGGCCGCCCGCTGCGGCCGTGCTCAGTGCCTTCGGCGGCCGGCGCCTGGCCGGTGCTAAGGTGGATCGGGAGGTTGCAAACGTGGCAGCCCCGGCCGACGGTTGCCGCCGTCGCGGACGTGCACTCTCGCAGAAAGTGGGTTTCACCTTGACATCTGATCGACCCTCTACGATGCGCTGATGGAAGTCGAGATCGGACGTGGAAAGAAGGCCCGTCGCGCCTACGGGTTCGACGATGTTGCGATCGTCCCGTCGCGTCGCACCCGCGACCCCGACGATGTGGACATCAGCTGGACGCTCGGCCCCTACCGTTTTGAGCTGCCCCTGCTGGCAGCCGCGCTCGACGGCGTCGTCTCACCGGCGACCGCCGGCATCCTCGGCAAGCTCGGCGGGCTGGCGGTGCTCAACCTGGAGGGCATCCAGTGCCGCTATGAGAACCCGGATGAGCAGCTGGCGCGGATCGCCACCTTCTCCAAGGACATCGCCACCCGCGAACTGCAGGACATCTACCGCGAGCCGGTCAAACCGGAGCTGATCGCGCAGCGGATCCGTGAGATCAAGAGCCATGGCGTCGTCGCCGCAGCCTCGCTGACCCCGCAGAAGGTGCGCAGCTACTACGAGGTGGCGCTCGAGGCCGGCCTGGACATCCTCGTGATCCAGGGCACGGTGGTCTCCGCCGAGCACGTCTCCAAGGACACCAGCCGGCCGCCGCTGAACCTCAAGGAGTTCATCCGCGAGCTCTCGCCGATTCCGGTGATCGTCGGCGGCTGCGCGTCCTACCACACGGGCCTTCACCTGATGCGCACCGGCGCCGCCGGCGTGCTCGTCGGCGTCGGCCCAGGGGCGATCTGCACCACGCGTGGTGTGCTCGGCATCGGCGTGCCGCAGGCCACGGCCATCGCCGACGTGGCCGCCGCACGCTCCCAGCACATGCTCGAGACCGGCGACTACGTGCGCGTGATCGCCGACGGGGGCATGCGCAACGGTGGTGACATCGCCAAGGCCATCGCCTGCGGTGCGGACGCGGTCATGCTCGGCTCCGCGCTGGCACGTGCGCAGGAGGCGCCCGGCCACGGCTACAACTGGGGGATGGCGACCTTCCACCCGACGCTGCCGCGCGGCACCCGGGTGGCGACCCAGCAGAACGGCACGCTCGAGGAGATCATCAGGGGCCCCGCGCGCGAGAACGACGGCACGTTCAACCTGATGGGGGCGCTGCGCACCTCGATGGCGACCTGCGGCTACCAGGACATCTCGGAGTTCAACCGGGCTGAGCTGATGGTCGCGCCCGCGCTGCAGACCGAAGGCAAGCACCTGCAGCGCGAGCAGGCGGTGGGCATGGGGGCCTCCGGCAAGGCCACCGCGAGTGTCGCTGACTGAGCCCGAGCGCTCCGGCGCCGCTCACACCGCCCGCGGCCCGCTGGCCACGGGCGGTGGCCAGGCCGTGGAGGAGGTCGTGGTGCTCGACTACGGCGGCCAGTACTCGCAGCTGATCGCCCGCCGCGTGCGTGAGTGCGGCGTGTTCTCAACCCTGCTGCCGTATGACGTTGACCCGGCGGAGATCGTGCGGCGCGGGCCCATCGGCCTGATCCTGTCCGGCGGCCCGGCTTCGGTTTATGCCGACGGCGCCCCCAAGCTCGACCCGCGCCTGCTCGAGCTCGGCATACCGGTGCTCGGGATCTGCTACGGCATGCAGCTGATCGCACGCGAGCTCGGAGGCCGCGTGCAGGCCGCCGAGGTGGGGGAGTACGGCCGTTCGCAGCTGACCGTCCGCGAGCATGGACGGTTGCTCGCCGACACGCCCGACGAGCAGGCCTGCTGGATGTCACACCGCGACACGGTCTTTGAGGCTCCACCCGGCTTTGTGGCGCTGGCGTCCTCAACGGCGTCTCCCGTTGCCGCGATCGAATCGCGCGAGCGCGACATCTACGGGATTCAGTTTCATCCGGAGGTCGTCCACACCCCCTACGGCCAGCAGATCCTGCGCAACTTCCTGATCGCCATCTCTGGCGCCCGGGGCAGCTGGAGCGCGCGCTCGGTGATCGACGAGCAGATCGCCCGCATCCGTGCACAGGTGGGCGCGGGCAGGGCGCTGTGCGCCCTGTCGGGCGGCGTCGACTCGAGCGTCGCGGCGCTGCTCGTGCACCAGGCGATCGGTGACCGGCTGGTCTGCGTGTTCGTCGACCACGGACTGATGCGCAAGGACGAGGGCGCCCAGGTGGTCGCCACCTTCCGCGACCACTTCCAGGTGCCGCTGATCGCAGTCGACGCGCGTGAGCGCTTCCTGGAGCGCCTGGCGGGCATCACCGACCCGGAGCGCAAGCGCAAGATCATCGGCGAGCAGTTCATCCGGATCTTCGAGGAGGAGGCCGCGAAGCTCGAGGGGGTCGGCTTCCTGGTGCAGGGGACGCTCTACTCCGACGTGATCGAGTCCGGGGGAGGTGCCGGCGCCGCGACGATCAAGTCCCATCACAACGTCGGCGGGCTGCCTGACGACATCGGCTTTGAGCTCGTCGAGCCGCTGCGCGCGCTCTTCAAGGATGAGGTCAGGGCGGTTGGTGCCGAGCTGGGCCTGCCCGAGCGGCTGGTCTGGCGCCAGCCCTTCCCCGGCCCGGGCCTGGCGATCCGCGTGGTCGGCGGCGAGGTGACGGCGGACAAGCTCGAGGTGCTGCGTGAGGCCGACGCGATCCTCCAGGACGAGATCCGCAAAGCCGGCCTGTACCGGGAGCTGTGGCAGTCCTTCTGCGTGCTGCCCGATGTGCGCGCCGTCGGCGTTCAGGGCGACGAGCGCACCTACGGCAATGTGATCGCGATCAGGGCGGTGACCTCGGACGACGCGATGACCGCCGACTGGGCGCGGCTGCCCTATGACCTGCTCGAGCGGATCGCCAGCCGGATGATCAACGAGATCCGCCCGGTCGGGCGCGTCGTGCTCGACATCACCTCCAAACCGCCCGGCACGATCGAGTGGGAGTAGCCAGGGCGATCGCGCGCGTCAGCCGCTTGCCGCGCCGATCGTCTACCATCAGCGATCCCGCGCGTGTGCGCGGCCAATAACCCTGCCATGAAGACATACGTAGCCAAACCATCAGACCGCGAGCGCAACTGGCTGATCGTCGATGCGACCGGGCTCACGCTCGGGCGCCTTGCGACACAGATCGCCGACGCCCTGCGCGGCAAGCGCAAGCCGACCTACACCCCGCACATCGACACCGGTGACTTCGTTGTGGTCGTCAACGCCGAGAAGATCTCGGTCACCGGCAACAAGCTGGCTGACAAACGCTATTACCGGCACTCCGGCTATCCGGGCGGTCTGAAGTCCCGCACCCTCACCGAGATGCTCGAGCGCCGCCCGGAGGAGGTGATCCGCATCGCCGTCAAGGGGATGCTGCCTCGCAACCGCCTGGCGCGCAAGCAGCTCACCAAACTCAAGGTCTATGCGGGGCCGGACCATCCGCACGCCGCCCAGCAGCCGCAACCGATGGAGATCCAGTCGTGACCGACGAACAGAGTCCTGAGACCGAGCCCATGCCCGAGACGCCGGCGGACGTACCGGCCGAAGCCGTCGCTGATCCGCAGGCGCTCGATCCGACCGAGATCGTCGAAGCTGACGTCGAGTACATCGAGGAGGCTCCCCGCGAGCGGCCGGCGATCCCCGGCGCTGACCTCGTGCCCGACATCGTGCTCGAGGGTGACGCGCTGCTCGACGCCGAGGCGCGTGCCGCCGCCGAGGCTGAGGCCGAGGAGGCCGCTGCTCGTGCCGCCGCCCAGGCGCAGGACGTTGTCGAGGAGGCTCAGCCGATCGCGATGGTGGCGATCGACCTCGCCGCCGGGGCCCGCTACACCGCCACCGGCAAGCGCAAGACCGGCGTCGCCCGCGTGATCCTCAAGCCGGGGACCGGCACCTACATGATCAACGGCAAGACGCTCGAGGAGTTTTTCCCCCGCGAGACGCTGCAGCGCGTGATCCGCCAGCCGCTCGAGGCGGTCGGCTACGAGCACCGGATGGACGTGGTGGCGCGGATGCACGGTGGTGGCGTCGCCGCGCAGGCCGGCGCCCTGCGCCACGGCATCGCCCGTGCGCTGCTCGAGGCTGACCCGAACCTGCGCGGTGAGCTCAAGCGCCGCGGCTTCCTGACGCGCGACCCGCGTGTCAAGGAGCGTAAGAAGGCCGGCCTCAAGAAGGCGCGCAAGCGGCCTCAGTTCTCCAAGCGCTGAGGCCCGCCTGGAGTCCGCGGCGCGGAACGGCTGCAGACCTATGGCGCGCAAGCTCTTCGGTACCGACGGTGTGCGCGGCAGCGCCGGGGAGTTTTTGACCGCGGAGCTGGCGCTGGCGCTCGCGCGCGCCGCCGTCGAGCTCTCGGAAGAGCCGCGGCCACAGGTGCTGGTTGTCCGCGACACGCGGGAGTCAGGCGACATGCTGGAGGCTGCGGTCGCCGCGGGGATAACCGCGGCCGGTGGCGATGCGCTGCTCGGCGGCGTGCTGCCGACACCAGCGGCCCCGCTGCTGGTAAGACGCCACGGACTGGCGCTCGCGGCGGTCATCTCCGCCTCCCACAACCCCTACCAGGACAACGGCATCAAGTTCTTTGCTGCCGACGGTTTCAAGCTCTCCGACGCCGCCGAGCTGGAGATCGAGCGCCGCCTCAGCGAGGGCCAGCGGTCGTCCCGGCGCATCGGTCGGGTGCTGCGGCACGCGCACGCGGAGGAGGACTATCTGAGCGAGCTCGAGCAGCGATATGGCGCGCTTGAGCTTGGCGGCATGCACCTGCTGTTGGACTGCGCCAACGGCGCCACGCATCGCCTGGCCCCGGCGATTCTCGAGCGCCGTGGCGCGCGCGTGGAGCTCATGGCCGCCGAGCCGGACGGTCGCAACATCAATGCGAGCGTCGGCGCCACACATATAGGTGCGCTGGCGGCACGGATGCGCAGCGGCGCCTATGACGCGGGCTTCGCCTTCGATGGTGACGGTGACCGGGTGCTGGCCGTTGACCGCAACGGCGAGGTGGTTGACGGCGATGAGCTGATCGCGATCGCCGCGCTGCACTACCAGCGGCTTGGCCAGCTGGACGGAGGCGGCGTGGCGGTGACCGTGATGAGCAACTATGGCTTTCATACCGCGATGCGCGATGCGGGTATCGAGGTGGCCGTGACGCCGGTTGGTGATCGCTACGTGAACGAGGAGCTGCGCAGGCGCGGCTGGCGGCTTGGGGGAGAGCAGTCCGGCCACATCATCGATCTGGGGTTCAGCCCCTCCGGGGATGGCATCGCCAGTGCGCTGCTGACGCTCGAGGCGCTTGGGGGTGCCGATCTCAGCGAGCGCGGGGCGATGCACAAGCTGCCGCAGCGCCTGGTCAACCTGAGGGCCGAGGACCGTTCCGGCCTGACGCAGGCACTCGCCACCGACCCGGTTGAACACGCGGTGGCGCAGGCCAGCGCGAGGCTTTCCGGACGCGGACGCGTGCTGGTGCGGGCCTCGGGGACTGAGCCGCTCGTACGGGTGATGGTGGAGGCGCCCAGCGAGCAGGAGGCAGAGACTGTGTGTGAGGAGCTCTGCCGCGCGGTTGAGGCTGCGCTTGACTGAGCCGTGGCCAGGCCGGCTGTGCAGCTTGAGCTAGACGGCGTCGCGCTCGTCCTGCTCGTCGGACCGTGCGTGCTGCACCGAAGTAGACTCGGGCTCCCCGCCGATGGAACTGCCGCGCTGGCTGACACCGCTCCCCGACGCCGCCCAACAGCGGGCCCTTGACGCCTGGGCGATCGAGCAGCACGGAATCCCGTCGCAGACGCTGATGGAGCGGGCCGGGAGCGCGCTGGCCGGCGTCTGTGCGCAGCTTGCGCCCTCCGGGCGGATCGTCGTCGTCTGTGGCCACGGCAACAACGGCGGCGACGGGGAGGTGGCCGCGCGGGTGCTGCGCCAGCAGCACCGTGAGGTTGACGTCGTGCAGTCCGGCTCAAGCGAGGCCGCCACGCTGCCCACGCGGCTGCAGGGTGCCGCCGCGGTGATCGATGCGCTGCTGGGCACGGGCTTTGCCGGCGTGCCGCGTGCGCCTGTCGCGGACGCGATCGCTGCGATCAACCAGGCCCGCCAGGCCAACCCGGCGCTGCGCGTAGTGGCCTGTGATGTGCCGAGCGGTGTTGACGCCTCAAGCGGCGAGGTGAGCTCCACAGCCGTCCTCGCCGATGCAACGGTCAGCTTTCATGCCGCCAAGCCCGGGCTGTGGATCGCTCCCGGCAAGTCGCACGCGGGTGATGTGCACGTGGTCGAAATCGGCATTCCGGCACAGGGCCAACCGGTCAGCCCGCAGGCCGGTTTGATCGGCGAGCGGGTGTGCGACGAGATCCCGCGGCGCGGCCCGGCCTCCAACAAGTTCAGCGCAGGCAGCGTGCTCGTCGTCGGCGGCTCGCCGGCCTACAGCGGCGCCCCGGTGCTGGCCGCGCTGGCGGCGGCCCGGGCCGGGGCGGGATACGTGACGGTCGCGGCCCCCGCCTCGGTGGTCCCCGCAATCGCCGCAAAGGTGCTCGAGGTGATGGTCACATCGCTGCCCGACGACCCTGAGAGCGGACCGCGGCGGGGCAGCTCTCGGCTCGTTGTGCAGCGCGCCGAGCGCGCCCAGGCGATGGTCCTCGGACCGGGGCTCGGTCGGCTGGCGGCGACGCAGAAGTTCGCCCGCGACGTGGCCGTGCACGCCAAGCTGCCGCTCGTGCTGGACGCCGACGGGCTGATCGCGCACGCCAGTGATGGTGGGCTCGAGCAGCTCGCGGCCCGGGCCCACCCAACTGTGCTGACGCCGCACAGCGGAGAGTTGGCGAGGCTGCTTGGCAGCTCGAGCGCCGAGGTGGACGCACAGCGTCTGGCGCACGTCCGCGCCGCCGCGGCGCGCGCCGGCGCGGTCGTCGTACTGAAGGGCGACGACACGCTGATTGCCGAGCCGGGCGGGATGGTGGCGATCAGCCCCGGCGGCGCGCCGGCGCTGGCCACGGCCGGTACCGGCGATGTGCTCGCGGGCGTGGTCGGCGCCTTCCTGGCGAAGGGTGTCGAGCCGTTCACGGCCGCCTGCGCCGCGGTGCTCACGCACCTGCGCGCGGGTGTGATCGCAGCTGAGACGGTCGGACCCGAGGGCGTGATCGCAAGCGACGTGATCAGCGCGCTGCCAGGCGCCCGCACGCCGCGCCCGCGTTCGCCTGGCGGAGAGCTCTAGATGCCGCTGCGCGCCGTGGCCGAGGTCAACCTGGCCGCGATCGAGCGCAATGCCGGGCGCCTGCGCCGGCGTCTGCATGCGCACGCCCGGCTCTGTGCCGTGGTCAAGGCCGACGCCTACGGCCACGGGGCCGCGCCGGCCGCGCGCGCCGCGCTCGCCGGCGGCGCCAGCATGCTCGCGGTGGCGACGGCCTCAGAGGCGGCAGGTCTGCGCGAGGCGGGGCTCCGCGCCCCGATCCTGGTGCTCGGCGCGCTCAGCCCCGAGGAGCTCGATGTGGCGCTCATCGCGACCGCGGAGATCACCGCCTGGGAGCCCGCATTCGTGCGTTCGATCGCCTCGCGCGCGGCGAGCGCCTCCGCCCCGGTCGGTGTGCACGTCAAGCTCGATACCGGCCTTGGCCGGCTCGGGACGCGCGATGTCGAGCAGGCGCTCGCCACGGTCCGGGAGGTGCTGGCCGCCGGCCCGCGTCTGCGCCTGGCGGGGGTGATGACCCACCTGGCAACCGCCGACGGCGAGCTCGACTTCGCCGCCGCGCAGCTGCGCCAGTTCGGCCCCTTTGTCGCCGAGGCCAGGGCACTGGCGACGACCGAGATCACCGTCCACGCCGCCAACAGCGCCGCGCTGCTGAGGCTGCCGGAGAGTCACTTCGACATGGTGCGCGCCGGGCTTGCCCTCTACGGAGGCGACCCTCTGCACCACGATCCCGCTGACCACGGGCTCGAGCCGGCGCTCGCGCTGCGCAGCTATGTTGCCGCCGTCAAGCCGATCGCCGCTGGGCAGAGCGTCGGCTACGGCCGGCGCTTCATCGCACCGCGCGACGGCCTGATCGCCACCCTACCGATCGGCTACGCGGACGGCGTCCCCAGGGCGCTGGCCGACAACTGCGAGGTGCTGATCGGCGGTCGTCGGCTGCCGCTGCGCGGCATGGTCAGCATGGACAACATCACCGTCGAGGTCGGCTTCGATCATCGGGTCACGGTCGGTCAGCGCGCGACGCTGATCGGCACCGACGGCGAAGCGCGCCAGACGGTGGAGGAGCTCGCCAGGCATGCGGGCACGATCAGCTACGAGCTGCTGTGCTGGATCTCCAGACGCGTTCCGCGCCAATACCACCGGGACGGAGCGCCGGCGTGAGCGAGGCTGGCGGCGGTGAGCGCGGCCCGCTGGCCGCGCTCACCGAGATCGCGCCGCGGCACGGGCGCTCGTGGCTGGTCGGCGGTGCCGTGCGTGACGAGCTGCTCGGACGGCCAACGCCTGACTATGACCTGGCTGTGTCCGGCGATGTGCAGGGTCTGGCCAGAGAGCTCGCGCGCTCAGTCGATGGACACGCGTTTCTGCTCTCGGAGCAGTTCGGCGCCTGGCGTGTACGCGCGCGCAGCGGGCGCTGGCAGGTGGACCTGACCCCGCTTGCCGGGGCGACACTGGCAGAGGACCTGGGTCGCCGTGACCTGACGATCAACGCCATCGCCCGTGAGCTGGGAGCACCCGTCCGCGACCTGATTGACCCCTTCGGCGGCCTGCGGGACCTGGAGGCCAGACAGTTGCGGAGTGTCGGCCCCCGGTCCTTCCACAGCGATCCGCTGCGCGTGCTGCGCCTGGTGCGACTGGCTGCGGAGCTTGGTTTCACACCCGAGCGCGAGACGCTGCGCTTGGCCGCCGGCGCCGCGCCCGGACTCGGTCAGGTCGCCGCCGAGCGCGTCTTCACGGAGCTGCGGCTGCTGATCTGCGCCGGTGGTGCGGTGGCCGGGTTGGAGTTGGCGCGTGAGCTTGGTGCCAGCGCCGTGGTGCTGCCAGAGCTCGACGCGCTGCACGGCGTCGGCCAGAGCGACTACCACCACCTGGACGTCTACCAGCACACGTTGGCGACGCTGCAGGCGACGATCGACATCACCGCCGACCCCGCTGGGACCTTCGGTGAGCTTGCCCCGGCGCTTGGCGCGGTGCTGGACGAACCGCTTGCCAACGAGCTCACGCGCGGGCAGGCGCTACGCCTGGGTGCGCTCATGCACGACATCGCCAAGCCGCTCACACGCGCGCTGGCTGCGGACGGCAGGCCAACCTTCTTTGACCACGACGTGCGCGGCGCCGAGCTGGCGCGTCGCATCCTTGGCCGGCTGCGCGCCAGCGAGCGCCTGAGCGAGCATGTGTCCGCGCTGGTTGGCGCACATCTCAGGCTGGGCTTTCTCGTGCGTCGCCAACCGCTTCCCGCGCGCATCACCTACGAGTACCTGCGCGGCTGTGAGCCCGTCGAGGTCGACGTCACCGTGCTCAGCGTGGCCGATCGCCTGGCGACCCGTGGGCGCGACGCGGAGCGAGCGGTGGCGGCGCACCTTGACCTGGCGCGGGTGCTTCTCGAGCGAGCGCTGCAGTGGCGGCGTCAGCCGCCGCGCGCCCCGATCGCAGGTGACGAACTGGCGCGGATGCTGGGCATCGCGCCGGGGCCGGTGCTCGGCGAGGTGCTCGCGGAGCTCACCGCGGCCACCTATGCCGGTGAGATCAGCGGGCGCGAGCAGCTTGTGGAGCATGCGCGCGCGTGGCTCGACGGTCGTGCGGGAGCAGGCCCGCCGGCTTCCGCGGCGCGCTAGGCTGGCGGTTGTGAGCGATTCTGAGTGCATCTTCTGCAGGATCGTTGCCGGTGAGCTGCCCGCGAGCGTGATCGAGCGTGACGCGCAGACGCTGACCTTCATGGACATCGCGCCCGCCACCCGGGGCCACGCGCTGGTGATCCCCACGCGGCACGTGGCCGACCTCTGGGAGATCACGTCCGAGGAGCTCAGCGCCGTGACCGTGGCCGCCCAACGCCAGGCGCTGCGCGTGCGTGACCGGCTCGGCGCCGCCGGCGTGAACCTGATCAACTCCTGCCGGGCGGAGGCGTGGCAGACGGTCTTTCACTTTCACATGCACGTGATCCCCCGCTATACGGGCGACCCGCTGAGGCTCCCCTGGACGCCTGCGGCGGGCGATCCGGCTGAGATCGCCGCCGCCGCACGGGCGCTGTCCTGAACGTCGGCTGCGGCTGTTCACCGGTCTTTGTCGTAATCGGCGCTAAAGCCTTGATAGGGTTGCGTTGATTTGCCGGGGGCCAGAGGGGCGCCCGGCGCCGAGTGCCAGCAGCGCCGAAGGGGATTCATCACATGGCAACTGGAACCGTCAAGTGGTTCAGCGACGATAAGGGCTTTGGCTTCATCACACCGGATGACGGAGGCCG
>JAJZID010000036.1 GCA_021810705.1 Actinomycetes bacterium | reverse complement strand
GAGCGCGGGGCACTCGTGCTCAACGCTGTTGTGCTCGCCGAGATCGCAGCACGCTTCTCCCGGATCGAGATGCTCCGTGCCGCGTTGCCGTCGATGTGCCTGATCGGAGCACGCGCAGCCGTGACAGCTCGGTCACAGGATCTTCACCGCAGCACCGGCGTTAGGTGGCATCACGGGCGGCCGGTCACGGCTGCATGAGCAGCGATCAAGAAGTCGCCAAAGGCGTAGCCTCGCTCAAGCGCCCGCGCACTCGGAAGCGATCGTCACGAGCGCGCGTAGAGCGGCGGTGGTACCGGGTATACTCGCGGCATGGCAAAGGTCATGATCTCTCTTCCCGACGAGCTCCTCGCAAGGGTCGACGCACAAGCGAACGCTCACGGCAGCACCCGCAGCGCCACCATCAGAGAGCTCGCGGAAGTCGGGCTCGGCGAACGCCGGCGGCGACTCGCCGAGCAGATGACAGCGCTCGAAGGTACTGCGCAGCGGCACGGCGGGACATCGCTCGACGATCTCAAAGCCGGCCGGCCAAAGTGATCTTCTTGGACGCGAGCGTGCTGCTCGCCGCCGAAGATCTCGACGACCCCGAACACCTTGCCTCGCTCGCGTTGCTGCGCTCCGGCGATCTGGCCACGCTCGATCTCGCTCTCTACGAGACCACAAACGTGGCGATCACCCGCTGGAACGATCCGGACGCCGCCACCCGGCTCGCACAACGAGTCTGGATGATCGCGCGGTTCGGAACACTGGTGCGCGTCGATCGCGATCTCGGAGCAGACATTGCACGACTCGCGACTGACCACGCTCTCAGCACCTATGACGCAGGCTATGTGGCTGCCGCCCGCAAGCTTGGAATCCAGCTTGCGAGCTGCGACCAACGCGACCTCGTCGGAACCGGATTCGCGCACCTGCCGTCCACCGTCGCGAATCGGTGACAGGAGTGAGGCTTCTGGCCGCCGACGCAATGGGGTCGCGTCGCGGCGGATGTGGGTCCAGACATCTGTTCAAGCATCGGTCGGCAGATCCAGGCTGGCGCCGCTGCACCTCGCTATACCTTGGCGAGAGATGACCATCATCGCCTGCCCGAGCTGCCACGCGCGCAATCGCGTCGGCCCGATCGACCGCGGGGTACCGCGCTGCGCGCGGTGCAAGGCCAAGCTCCCGTGGATCGTTGATGCCGACGTCGATACGTTCACAGCCGAGACGACCGCCTCTGTGCCCGTGATCGTCGATTTCTGGGCGGCGTGGTGCGCGCCGTGTCGGATGATCTCGCCCGTGCTCGAGGACTTGGCCAAGCGTCACGCTGGGCAGCTCAAGGTCGTAAAGGTCGACGTCGACGCAAATCCAGGACTCGCGGCCCGGTTTGGCGCGCAGTCGATCCCGCTGCTGGTCGTCATCCGGGACGGGCGCGAGATCGACCGAGTTGTCGGCGCGCTCCCGCGCGCTGCGCTCGAGCAGCGCTTGGGACCAATACTCGCCCGCTGAGCGTTGACCCGACCCCGGTGTTTCGCATACGGGGCGTCGCTCCCGGGGGCGGAGTCGCTCGAGCCGTCGCGGGATATGGAGCTCCCGCGCGCGACCGAGTGCCGGCGGACGAACCGGCCGCTCATATCTCAACAGGGCGTAGCCGCGTGTGCCCTTCTCAACGCGCTCACGCAGCCGGCTGGCGCCAGCAGCGCGAGATGGTTCGCGTCCCTCTTTGACCAGCGGGACAGGATCCCGCGGTTGCGGTTCATCCAGGAGTGACAGGCCACAGCGCCCAGTGTCGGGCCTTCCAGTCCGGGTTGCGGGCCTTCTCGTCTATCTGCTCGCCTCGGTGACACTGGCCGCGGCGGCAACCCAACCTGTCTTTCCGCCGGTCACGTTAGCTTCCCGGCCGTCTGGATGTCCCCGAGTGCGAGCGTGCTGGTGGCTTGGAAGGTTTCGAGGAAGCGGCGGTCGTGGGTTATTAGGACGACAGTGCCGGTGAAGCCAGCAAGGGCTGTTTCGAGTTGCTCGATCGCTTCAAGGTCGAGGTGGTTGGTCGGCTCGTCCAGGACGAGGGCGTTCACGCCGCGGGCGGCGAGCAGCGCCAGCGAGGCGCGGCTGCGCTCACCTGGTGAGAGCGAGTGGCCGGGCCGGGCGACGTCCTCGGGCCCGAGCGCGAATTTCGCCAAAAGCGTGCGAGCCTCGCCGGCCGGCAGCTGGCTTTGAGCAAGGAAGCTCGCAAGCAGCGAGGCATCGTCGCAGAACGGGCCCCGCCCCTGGGGAAGCTCGCCGATCACCACCCCGGGCCCGATCCAGCGCCGCCCGGCATCGAGAGGTAGCGTGCCGAGCAGCGCGCGAGCCAGCGTGGTTTTGCCAGCGCCGTTTGGCCCCGTGATCGCGAGCCGGTCAGCGTTTCGCAGTTGGAGGTCGAGCGGCCCCAACCGGAAGCCGCCAAGCTCAACGACCGCCTGTTCGAGTCGGGCGACGACATCACCGCCACGACGAACGGGCGCGAGATCGAGCTGCAGCCGCCATGGCTGCCACGGCTTCTCGACCACCTCAACCCGGGCGAGCTTCTTCTCAAACGCCTTGGCGACGTCCTTGCCCTTCTTCTTCTTGCGGCCCTGCCCGTAGCCGCGCTGCTCCCACTGGCGCATCTGCTGCTGCTGCCCGCGGATCCGCGCCTGCACGGTGGCGTAATGACCGTAGGCACGCTCGGCCCGTTCCCGACCCTGCTGGCGTTGGGTCGCAAACGCTGTCCACCCTCCGCTGTACTCACGGACTCGCCGCGTCTCAGGCTCGAACTCGACGATCCGCGTCATCCGCTCGAGGAAAACGCGGTCGTGCGAGACGGCAACCACGCTGCCGGCGTGCTGGTCGATGAACGACTCGAGTAGCCGCAGACCGCCGAAGTCAAGGTCGTTTGTCGGCTCATCGAGCAGCAGCACCTCCGCACCCAGGGAGGCGATCGCCTCGAGCTTAAGCCGCGCCTCCTGGCCACCGGAGCGCCCGACCGCGCCCGCGCCCTGCTCGTAATAGCCGATCGTCAGACCCGGGGGGTTCCGGCTGACGCTGCCGGCATCCGGATCCTCAATCCCGGCAAGGATACGAAGCAACGTGGACTTGCCGATGCCGTTGGGACCAACGAGCCCGATCCGCGAACCCGGCGCGACCACAAGCGACACCCCGTCCAGAACGACGGTGGCACCGTATGACTTACTGACATTGCGTGCGGCGAGCACGCCACCAAAGCGCTGCATCAGCTGACGACCTCCCGGGTCGGAGACGAAACGGACGAGAGTCAGGTCAGCAAGTGCGCATAGGACGGAGCTCACGCTCCGCCAGCGATCCTACAGCACCGCCGGACTGCCACGGGGCGTCGCGGCGCCGTGCCGCTGCGTCCCTGGGTTATGGCGTGCTGACGGCACAGCGCAGAGCCGAAGCGCCCGCGTTACGCCCGTCCAGCGTGACCAGGTCCGTTCGTGACGCGAAGCCTGGCAAAGCATTGACAAGATAGCTTTCGAAAGCTACGTTTCGATTATGGGCGAGGACATCACAGCCGCGACCGATGACCAGCTTCCGGTCCTGGAGCTGGCCGACGTACGTGCGATCCGGGCGCTCGCGCACCCGGTGCGCCTGGCGCTGATGGAGGAGCTCGCCGTGACCGGGCCGCTGACGGCGACAGAGGCAGCTGGCCTGGTCGGCGAGAGTCCGTCGAGCTGCTCGTTTCACCTGCGCCAGCTGGCGAAATACGGCTTTGTCGAGGAGGCCGGCGGCAGCGCGGGCCGCAACCGGCCGTGGCGGCTGGTGAATCGTGCGCTGCGCCTGCGCACCAGACAGGAGCACGAGGCGGAGGTCGCGGTGGGACTGTCGCAGCTGACGGCGGTGCTGCGCCAGCGCGCGCTGGAGCGCCTGCGCACCTGGTGGGCCACCAAGGGAAGCTACCCGACACACTGGCGTGCGGCTGAGATCGCGGTACAGGGGATCTGGTGGGCGACGCCCGACGAGCTCAGCGAGATGGAGTCGGAGCTCGTCGCCCTGCTCGCTCGCCACCGGAAGCGGACCGAGGATCCGGCGCGGCGTCCGCCGGGGGCCGCGCCGGTGGAACTGCTCGCGTTCGCCTACCCGCTGCGGCCGCCTACGGGATCGCCGACCACGGAGGACGAAAGGGAGGCCGCCCACTGATGCGAAGCCTCTTCAGCAGCCGTGAACGGCGGCTGTACCTCGGTGGCCAGACCGTGTCGCTGCTCGGCGACCGGGTGCTGTTTCTCGCCATGGGCATCTGGACCAAGACCCTCACCGGCTCAAACGGCGCGGCCGGCCTCACGTTCTTCTTCTTCGTCGCTCCCTCGCTGCTCGCGCCGCTCGCTGGCGCCCTGGTCGACCGGCTCCCACGCCGGACCTTCCTGATCCTCGTCAACCTCGCCACAGGGCTCGTGGTCTGCTCGCTTGTGCTGGTCAACGGTCGCGGGCAGGTGTGGCTGATCTATCTGGTCATGTTCCTGTATGGGGCGAGCGCCACGGTGCTGTCAGCCGGCGGCTCTGCGATGCTCACGATGCTCTTTGCAAGCGATGAGCTCGGCTCGGCAAACGCCTACCTCTCGACCGTCGGAGAGGGCTGCAGGCTCTTTGCCCCGCTGGCAGGGGCCGGGCTGTTCGTGGTCATCGGCGGGGCCGCCCTGGGCCTGATTGACGCAGCAACGTTTTTCATCGCAGCTGCGTCGCTTGCGGCGATCTCGGTCAAGGAGGCAGCCGCCGCCGGGGCCAGCTCCCCCTGGCGTAGCTATGTCGCCGCCGGAGTTCGTCACCTCGTCCAGAACGCCCCGCTGCGGCAGATGACGGCGGCGGTTGCGCTGGCAATGCTGTTCGCAGGGCTGCTCGAGTCGATCGGCTTTGCCGTGGTGTCACAGGGGCTGCACCGGGCCCCGCCATTCCTTGGCGTGCTCATCTCAGCCCAGGGCGTGGGCGCGCTCGCCGGCGCCCTGACGGCCGCGCGGATCATGCGCCGCATCGGCGCCGGCGGTCTGATCGCCGCAGGTCTCGCCGTCCTCGCCCTCGGAGTCTTCGCCTGGACGGCCAGTGACCTGGCCCTGGTGATACCCGGCTTCATCCTCACCGGCCTGGGCGTGCCCTGGCTGATCATCGGTTACGTCACCGCCATCCAGCGGCTGACGCCGATGGCGCTTCAGGGGCGCGTCGATGCGGCGGCGAGCTTCCTGCTCGGCACCCCGCAGGCTGTGTCGATCGCGGCCGGAGCTGGCCTGGTTACGGTCGTGAACTACCGGATCCTGCTGGCCCTGAGCGCCGTGGTCTTCGCCGGTGCCGGCCTTGGCCTGATCTCGCGCCGAGAGCAGCGGCCAGCCTTCATCGAGGCTGCTGCCGCCAGCGTCGCAGCGGCCAGCTCCGCCGCCTCAAGCGTCGACTAAAGCGACGCGTCCTGCAACCAATCGGTCATGCTTTCACCCATGAGCGAGACCACCGCACCCCACCCCACCCTGCCCCCGATCGAGCTGGTGCGCAGCCAGTTCCCCGGGCTGCGCGACGATGAGGCGGCGCTCGACGGCGCCGCTGGCACCAAGGCTCCCCAGGCGGTGATAGACGCGGTCAGCGAGGCCCTGGTGAGCGCGATGGCCAACACGCACGGGGTCTTTGCCTCAAGCAGGCGAACCGACCAGGTCGTGACGGCAGCGCGCCAGGCGCTCGCCGACCTGCTCGGCGGCGACCCCAGTGGGGTGATCCTCGGCCCGAACATGACGACGCTCACCTTCCATATCGCCGACACGCTCGCGCGCGACTGGGGCCCCGGCGATGAAATCGTTCTCAGCTCACTGGACCACGACGCGAACGTCCGCCCGTGGGTGCTGGCCGCCGAGCGCGCCGGCGCGAGCGTCCGCTTTGCCGAGGTCGACCCGCAGACCGGCGAGCTGCCGACTGAGGCCATCGGTGCGGTGCTCTCCGAACGCACGCGCCTGGTGGCCGTCACCGCAGCATCGAACCTGATCGGTACCAAGCCGGACATCCCCGCGATCACGGCGCTCGCCCACCGGGCGGGTGCCCTCACCTACATCGACGGCGTGCATGCGACCGCGCACGGCCCGGTCGATGTCGCCGCGCTCGGCGCCGACTTCTACGCCTGCTCCAGCTACAAGTTCTGCGGGCCACACACCGGCTGCGTGATCGCCGCACCGGAGTTGCTCGAGCGGCTCAGCCCCGCCAAGCTGCTCCCCTCCCCCACCGAGGTCCCCGACCGCTTCGAGCGCGGCACGCCCGCCTTTGAGCTGCTGGCGGGGGTGAGCGCGGCGGTCGACTGGTTGGCCGGCCTGGCCGACGGCACCGGCGTCACGGGCACACGCCGGGAGCGCCTGCATGAGAGCTTCCAGGCGATCGAGGCGCACACCCAGTCGCTGCTGGCCCGCCTGCTCGATGGCCTGGGCGCGATCGAAAAGGTCGAGCTGATCGGCTCTCCGCGCCGCCGCGCCTCGACCGTGGCCTTCACCGTCCGCGGCCATGATCCGCAGCGGGTGGCAGAGCATCTGGCCGCGCGCGGCGTGTCGGTCTGGCACGGCGACAACTACGCCGTGGAGCTGGTGCGCCGTCTGGGACGCGAGCGCACCGGCGGCGTGGTCCGCGCGAGCATCGTGCTCTACAACACCGGGGCCGAGATCGACCGGCTGCTCGAGGCGGTCGCCGAGCTGTAGGGCACGTCGTCGGCCCGCGGCCGGCGACGGGCGGCCCGGCACTGTCGGCCGGGCCGCCCGAGCAGAGCCTCGGTCTACCGGGAACCGGCCAGCGGGTCGGGCACGATGCGCATGTAGGGGACCGGCGCGCGCCAGCCCTCGGGGTAGCGCTGCTTGGCCTCCTCGTCGCTGACCGCACCCGCGATGAACAGATCGTCGCCCGGCTGCCACTGGGCGGGGGTGCTGAGCCCGCGGCTCTCGGTCAGCTGCAGCGCGTCGATCGCGCGCAGGATCTCGTCGAAGTTGCGTCCCACGCTCATCGGGTAGATCAGCACCAGCTTGATCCGCTTGTCGGGCCCGATCACGAACACGTTGCGCAGGGTCGCGTTCTGCGCGGCGGTGCGCTGCGTCGGGTCGCCGCTCACATCGCCGGGCAGCATCCCATAGGCCTTGGCGACGGCGAAGTCGGTGTCGGCGATCATCGGGTAGTTGGGTGCCGTGCCCTGCGTGGCCTCGATGTCCTTGGCCCACTTCGCGTGGTTGTCGACGGGGTCGACCGAGAGCCCGATGATCTTCACACCGCGGCGGTCAAACTCCGGCTTGATCTTGGCCATGTAGCCGAGCTCTGTGGTGCACACGGGGGTGAAGTCACGGGGGTGGCTGAACAGCACGGCCCAGCCGTCTCCGACCCAGTCGTGGAACTTGATCCGGCCCTCGGTCGTCTCAACCTCGAGGTCCGGGGCCAGGTCACCAATCGTCAAAGTCATCTTGAACTCCTCTGGATGTAGCGGTTCTCGCCCTGCTGCACTCCGCTCTAGCAGAGAAGCTACACCTCGTCCAAACCGTATGACCGGTAGAGGTAGTCGATCGGGTGCGACGACGGCAGGCCGCTGCCGTGCGTGATCTGCCAGCGGCAGGTCTCCGAGTCGCAGGCCACAGTCGCGGCACGGCTGTCGCGCGCCTGCGCGAACAGGTCGGCACCGACCGCCATCGCGATCTCGTACTTCTCGGCCTTGAGACCGTAGGTGCCCGCGATCCCGCAGCAGCGAGCGTCAAGCTCCCTGACCTTCAGCCCGGGGATCAGGGCCAGGAGATCGAGTGCGGGCTTGCCGATCCCGTGCCCCTGCTGCTGACAGGGGGCGTGGTAGGCGACGGTCTCGCGCAGCGGCCGCAGGTCGGTCTTGAGCTCGCCGGCCTGGTGGAGCTCCAACAGCAGCTCGCAGATGTCGTAGGTGCGCTCGGCGACCCTGGCGAGCACCGGGTCCTGCTCGAGGCCGAGGATCTCGCGCGCCTCGCGCTTGAGCATCAGCGTGCAGCTGGTCGCGTTGCCGACGATCACGGTTGCGGGGTCCGCCAGGTGGGGCTCGAGCGCGCGGGCGAGCGCCAGCACGCTGTGACGCGCGTCGTCAAACAGGCCGCTTGACTGCAGCGGCAGCCCACAGCAGCCCTGCTTGGGAACCACGACCTCGACGCCGTTGTGCTCCAGCACCGCGACCACCCGCTCGCCCTCCCACGGCTCGTAGTACTCGGTCCCGCAGCCGTGGAAGTAGACGACGCGGCGCCGTCCAACCGGGCTCTGGTGAGCGCCCGCCCAGGCCGAGAAGCGCCGGCCGGCAAAGCGCGGCGCCGGCGCGTCACGGTGCACGCCGAGCAGCCGCTCGCCGGCGGCGCGCAGCGCGCGCGAGCCGAGCGCCCGGTTGGCGATTTCCGCCACCGGCGTGCCCAACCGTCCGAGCAGCTCGGGCCGCGTGATGATCCGGTCACGCAACGGCACCCCACGCTGCACCTTCATGGCGTGACGCGCCTGGGCGTTCAGCTCCGCGATCTTCACGCCCTGCGGGCAGACCTGCGAGCAGATCCCGCAGCCCGAGCAGTAGTCGACCGACAGATCGACGCTCGGCTGCCCCGCCACCCGGTAGCGCTCGGCCTGCGGCCCCGCGTACTTTGGCCCGGGGAAGAGCGGCGTGGCGGCGGCCACCGGGCAGGCGCTCTCACAGATCGTGCACTTGACGCAGTGATCGAGCGTCCCGCGCAACGCCGCAAGCTCAGCCAGCTCACTCATCAGGCCCCCACCCCCTCTGCCGGCGCCGCTGCGCCGCTGCTTTGCGGCGCCGGGGTCGCGCCCACCTCGGCCGCCACCAGCTCGGCGACCCGGTAGCCGCTTGCGAGCGCGATCCCCTCCCCCGACGCCTCTCGCCACGGCACCGCGCCGGGCAGCGACGCCCCGGCGACAAAGACGTTCGCCGCCCCCACCGCGCGCAGGTCCGCGTGCACCGCGACGCCGACCCGCGAGAACGGCTGCTCGTCAAAGTAGTCTGCGACAAAGCGCGGCGCGCCCTCCCGCGGCAGGCCGGCAAGCGGCAGGCCGAGCACCGCTTCGCGCGCCTGCCAGTGGGAGTCGAGCTCAAGCGCGCCGGAGTGAAAGCCGCCGCTTGCAAGCACGTACTGCTCAGCCTCGTAGCCGCTCGGCGAGCCGGCGGTGGCTGTGTCGACCCGCGTGACCCGCTCGCCGGAGCGCTCATGGGAGACGACGCTCGCGCCCAGCACCAGCCTGCCCCCGGCGGCCCGCAGCGCGTGGCGCAGGATCTCGTAGAGGCGCAGGCCCGGGACAGAGGGCGGCAGCGTCGGGATCTCGAACACCGGCCGGCCGAGCCGCTCCTGTAGCTCGCTGTGCACGGCGGGCGCCTCGTGCAGGCCGAGAATCGCCGGCAGACCGACGGCGTCGCTTGCGCCGACCACGGCCGCCAGCGACGCCGCAAACGCGCGGCGGGCGCGGGTGTCGTCGAGCGCCCTGGCCAGCGCGAGCGCGGAGGCGTCAGCACGACCCAGGTCGAGCGCAACGCTGTGTGCGCTCGCCTCGATCCCTGCAGCCAAGAGATTGTCCGCGCACAGCCTGGGGTGAAAGTCGCGCAGCGCCGGCACGCCGACGATCGCCACGCGCCTGAGCCCGGCCGCCTCACCGGCCGTGAACGTGACCGGAGCGCAGGCGCTCGGCCGCAGGCCGCCGAGCGCGGTCACCAGCCGCATGTTGGCGTCGAGCCCGCCGCTGTAGGTGTAGCCGGCAAGCGGCCCGGCGGCGACGGTCGCAAGCAGCCAGGCGAGGGTGTCCTTGACCGCCTGCACGCCGAGCAGCGCGTACGGGTGGTCGGGCCATCGCGCAACCAGGCGCTCGATCCCGCGCCGCGGCGAGGCAAGCGGCGCGCGCTCGCCGGGCATGTAGCCGGCCACGTCGATCCAGCCGGGCGCAAGCTGCGTCGAGCCGGACCCCTTGGCGATCACGGTGACCTGCGCGCCGGCCTGCGCGAGGCGGATGGCGGCGGTCAGCCCGGCGCTGCCCGCGCCGATCACGACGACGTCCGAGCGCAGGGCGCCCCTCACCGCGCGTCTCCATCCACCGGCAGGTGCTCGACGTCGAGCACCGCGTGAAAGACCCATTCGTCAAAGCGCATCTGGCGCAGCTGATCGCCGTAGAGCACCGGCCAGATGCCCTTCCAGCGCTCCTTGAGAAAGTCCGTGAGCGCCTGGTCTGCCCGGGCGGCGGGAAGCGAGCCGTGCGCGTGCATGATGCCGGCGGCACGGTAGCTGCAGAAGCCGCCCTGGCAGGGCCCCATCCCCAGGCGCAGGCGCCGTCGCAGGTCGTCGATCTCGGTCGTCTCGGTCTCGTCAAGCACGGCCTCGAGCCGTTCGCGCGAGACGAGCTCGCACTCGCAGACGATCTGGCGCTCGCGCAGCGCGGCCTCCTTGCGCGCGAGCCGCTCACCCAGCCGGTAGTGCTCGCCCGACTCCGACCCGGGCAGCGGCGTGCTGCCGGTCGCGCAGGGACGCATGCGGGAGAGCATCCAGCAGACGAGATCGACGGTCTGCTGTGCCATCAGCCTGAAGGTTGTGAGCTTGCCGCCGGTGATCGTGATCAGGCCACCCACCCCGTCACGCTTTTGGTGGTCGAGGAGCGCGTGGGAACGTGTGAGATCGCGCGTGGGGAGCGTCTGCGCCTTGTCGTCCTGAAAGAGCGGCCGCACACCGGTCCAGACGCGCAGCGCCCGCGCCTGCCTGAAGCCCGGGACGAGTTTCTCGCCCTCGTCGAGCATGCTGTCAACCTCGGCCGGCGGGACGGCTTGATCGTCGGGATTCTCGGTGTGCTCGTCGGTTGTGCCGATCACCGACACGGTCCGGATCGGGACGAGGATGTCACCGTCGGTCGGCATCTGACAGCGGTTGACGACCTGCGCCACCAGCCGGTGGTTCATCGCGATCATGATCCCGCGCCCGGGGCGCACGTGCACGCCCTCGATCCCTGCCAGGGCCGCGATCTGTCCCGCCCAGGCGCCGGTGGCGTTGACGGTCACGCGCGCCTGGATCGCGACGTCCTGGCCACGGCGTAGGTCGTAGGCGAGCGCGCCGGTGACCGTGTCCCCATCGCGGGAGAGCGCTCTCACCTCGTGGCGGGTGAGGATCCTCGCCCCGTGCTGTCGGGCGCCGTCGGCCAGCGCCGAAACGGTTTTCCACACGTCGATCGCGGCGTCCGGCACCCGGAACGCCCGCGAGATCTGCGGGTGCAGGCGCGGCTCCTCGCGCAGCGCCTGCGTAACCGGCAGCTCATCGCAGTCCACACCGGCCGTGGCGCAGCCCGCGAGAAAGCGTTCGGCGTAGGCAGGGTCATCCCAGGGTGTGGTGACGAACAGGCCACCGCAGTCCTCGATGCAGTCGGCGGCGACGCGCCGCAGGATGCGGTTCTCAGCGATGCACTCGCGCGCCGCACGCGGGTCCTTGACGACGTAGCGTCCGCCGGAGTGCAGCAGGCCATGGAAGCGGCCGCTGGTGCCCTCGGCGAGGTCACCGCGCTCGACCAGGATCACGTCAAAGCCGCGCAGCGCCGCGTCCCAGGCGACCCCGGCGCCCGTGGTCCCGCCGCCGATCACGAGCACTTCTGTGGCGAGCGTGATCACTTCAGGCTGAGCCTACCGGCTCAGGCAAAGAGCTCACGCAGGTGCGCGTTCAGGAACATGCCCTGCGGGTCGAGCTGCCTGCGGATCGCGATGAATTCCGCCGCGCGCGGGTAGAGCGCGTGCAGTCGTTCCGGGGTCAGGAAGTGAAGCTTGCCCCAGTGCACACGCGCGTCGAACTGCGCCAGCAGTGCGTCCACGGCGCGCAGGTAGGGCCAGTAGTCGGTTCCCGGCTGGCCGGAGACCGAGATCACGGCGGTCGCGGTGCCGTAGTTGGGCGAGAGGTACGCGTTGTCGGGGCCCACCGTCCGGATCTCAAGCGGGAAGACCGATATCGGCAGGCTCGCCAGCATCAGCT
>JAJZID010000035.1 GCA_021810705.1 Actinomycetes bacterium | reverse complement strand
TCCGTGACTTCCAGCCGTTGGCAGACGTGTCGGAGCTGAAGCTGATCCATCCTGACCTGTGACTGAAACTGGAGCGCCCGCGCTTCCACAGCGCTTCCATACGGCTCCCAAAACCCCATCAATACTGGGCCAGCGGGGGTTCCGCCGCTCGCGGATGTAGCGTGAGGTCAGTAACTACTCACGAAGCACGGAGACGCTCTTGGCAGGGACATCCCGCCGCGAACGCGTTGAGTGAGAACGACGAGGCGAGTTCCAGTCAACGTCGCAACAGTTGACAGGTCAACCCTACCGGTTGGGGTAGCGGAGCGCTACAGACCGAGGTGCCCTAGCGGGCTGGGAGCAGGAGACCCGGAAGGGCGATGGCTCTCACCCCGCTACGGACGCGGTCCGGCCCCCGGGGGCATGACACACGGGCAGCCTGCCTCCCGGCGAGGGGCCTGGGGACGTTGTTTGCCGGCACGCCGGACTGAGCGACCAGCGTCGTCTACGTCGCGCGCCGCCTCGGCCACAGCGCGGGCTTGACTCTCAGCACCCATGGGCACGTGATTGACGAACTCGAGGCCGCGCCGGAGATCAGTACCACGGCCGCAATCCAAGCGGCACGACTCGGCTCTGCTGCCCATCAGTTGCCATGACCGGCGCCGAAGCCAAGTAGATGCGAGCGATGTGTCCAGATTCTCCAGGTTTGCAGGGCTTTTGTAGCGCCCCCGGCAGGATTCGAACCTGCGACCTACGGATTAGAAGTCCGCCGCTCTATCCAACTGAGCTACGGGGGCCAAGCGCGCGAGCTGCAATTGTCGCCCAATGACTTGGGCGGCGCTCAGATCGTGCTGGTTCCCTCGCGACCGTAGTTGTCGCTGATGCGAACGACATCTTCTAGATGGGGCGTCGAGGCCTCAAGCACGTCGGAGTCCTCGAGCGCCTCAATGGTGTGGATCGTCCCTGGCCGGTTACGCCAGACGTCACCGACGCTGACGACACGTTCGCTGAGCGAGTCCAGAGAGTCGCCCTGGACAAGGATCAGCCTCCCGGAGAAGACATAGCTGGTCTCATCCTTGAGCTCGTGGTACTGCAGCGACAGCCGGTGGCCCCTGTTGACATGGAGGATCTTCCCGACGTACTGATCGGTGGCCGCCCACCAGATCTCGTATCCCCATGGCTTGTCGACGCGCCGCGGCATGGCCTGGATATCGGTGCTGCTTGTGTGCGACATCGCCAGCATCCTGACAGGTCGCAGGCTGAATTGCAGGGCTTTAGCAACTGCTTAAAGCGAGAGCGCTCCGTTCGGCGGGATATGAGGCCGGAACGGAGCGCGCTCTGAGGGAGGAGAGGGTGCTGCGCTAAGAATGATGCACCCGCCCCGTCCAGAAGTCCAAGACAAGAACGGTCAAAGACATATAAGCTTGCACTATGGAGATTCGCCAGTTGCGCTATCTCGTTGCGCTTGCCGAGGAACAGAGCTTTACGCGAGCCGCAGAGCGCGAGCACATCGCTCAACCGGCACTCTCTCAACAGATCCAGAAGCTAGAGCTGGAGGTTGGCGTGCCGCTCGTTGAGCGCACCACGCGACGCGTGGCGGTGACCGACGCCGGCAACCTGCTTGTGGCGCGCGCCAGACGCGTGCTCACCGAGCTCGAGGCGGCGCGACAGGAGCTTGACCGCGTGCGCGGCATCCAGACCGGCCAGGTTAAGGTCGGGGCGATGAACACGATGGGGCCGGTCGATATCACGACCCTGCTCGCAAGCTTTCACGAGCTGTACCCCGCGGTCGACCTGACGGTGCGTGAAGACGACAGCGACGCCCTGGCCGAGATGCTCCGGATCGACGCCGTCGATCTGGCGTTCCTCTCGGTCACAGAGCGGGTCGAAAGCCATGGACTGGCACTCCAGCAGATTCTCAGCGAGGAGCTGGTGGTCGTCCTGCCCGAACGCCACCGGCTGGCCGGCCGTGCGGAGATCCGGATGATCGACCTCGAGCACGAGGATTTCATCAGCCACCGGGAGGGCGCACGGCTGCGGGAGCTACTGGTCGGGGCGGCCGCCACCGCCGGTTTCAGCCCACGGATCTTCCTGGAGTCCAACCAGACCCGCCGCATCCGGCGACTCGTCGGCCGCGGGCTGGGAGTCGCAATCCTGCCGAGGTCACACGCGATCGGCGTGGGCACCAACGACCCGATAGCGGTCGCGCGCTTGGTCGAGCCGTCACTCACCCGCGATATCACCCTGGCCTGGCGGTCCGGGCGTCGTCTGCCGCCCGCCGCCGCAGAGTTCCTCAGCCTGGCGCGCGAGGCATTCCCGCCACAGGGGCTGCTGGGCTGAGGTAGCGATGGCCCAGCAGCCTAAGGCGGCAAACGACAAGCCCGCCACGATCGCGGTCGTGATGGGGGTCTCCGGTGCGGGCAAGTCCACCGTCGCCACCGAGCTCGCTTCACAACTCGGTTGGGATCTGGCGGACGGCGACGATTTTCATCCACCGGGCAACGTCGCCAAGATGGCCAGCGGCGCGCCCCTCACCGACGCCGACCGCCGGCCATGGCTTGACCAGATCGCTGGGTGGATCGACGAAGAGATCGCCAACCAGCGGCATGGCGTCATCGCCTGCTCCGCGCTCAAGCGGGCCTACCGCGACCGACTCCGTCGCCCCCAGGTGCTGTTCGTTTACCTGGACGTGCCCAGAGTTGAGCTCGAGCGGCGTCTGGCCCAGCGCGTCGGCCACTTCATGCCGGGGTCGCTGCTCGACTCGCAGCTCAGGGACCTGGAGCCTCCCGACGATGACGAAGCTGCGCTCAAGGTCCGAGCCGGCGAGGATGCCAGCCGGGTCGCACAGCAGATCGCACGGGCGCTGACAGGCCCTAAAGGCGCGTGAGCCGGTAGAGCCATGAGGGCGCCGCCAGACGCCTCGCGGCCACGGCCGCAACCGAAGCCTGCTGCTGGCCATCGCTCAGCATGACGCTGGCCAACCGCTCACCGGCGCCGAAACCGCGCGTCCTGCCAGCGCGCCCAGCTCGCGAGAGCACCACGCGCAGCGACAGGCGCTGGCCGGGCAGACCAAGGACCTGCAAGGCACGGGTGGTATGCACCGCCACCGACGCCGCCCACCCGGCCCGTACCCTGACAACAGTGCTGCCGACGGGCAGGACCACCACCGGACGCACCGCGGCGGCCGCCGCAGCGACGAGCTCGACCCCCTCGTCAAGCGCCGTCGGCAGAGGATCTGGGCCGCCAGCGCCCAGAACCGCCCCGATGATCGTCACCCTGCGGCCCCCAAGACGGCGAATGGCAGCAAAGACGAAGTTGCCGCCAGCCGCATTGGTTGAGCCGGTCTTGACACCCACGATCCCCTGCTGACCCAGCACCGAGTCGTAGTTGGTCACAGTGCCAGCCACCGGCAAGGTCACCGAAGGCATTGCAACGATGCGACGCAAAACAGGGTTTGCCATCACCACAGCGCCAAGCCGGACCATCGCCACGGCCGTTCCGACGCTACCCGGATTGAGGCCAGATGGCCCAACGAAGTGGACGCCTCGCAGGTCGAGCCTGGCAGCCTCCTGATTCATCTCCACCACGAACCTGGACTCGCTACCGGCCGTCCAGCGCGCCAGCACACGCGCGACGTTGTCAGCGGACGGAATCAGCATGGCCTCAAGCGCCTGCAATTCGGTGAGCGTTTCGCCCGGGGCCACCGCGAGCACCGACTGGTCCTGCTCGAGATCGGTGTGGTAAGCCGTAGCATCCGCCGAGGTGAAATGGATCGCGGGCCCACTCTGCCCTGGCGCGAGCGGATGATGCGCCAGCACGACCAGAGCCGTGACCAGCTTGGTCACGCTGGCCAGCGGCATCACGGCATTGGCCCGCACCCCACCAAGGCTGCCGACCCCCTCCACGGCCACCGCAGCCGAGCCTCCGCTCGGCCATGGCAGCCTCAGCGATGCACCGGGCACGATGGCCTGCGTTGGCACCGCCACCGAAAGCCTGGCCGCGGCGACCCCGCGGTCAAGCTGAGCGGCGCAGCCGAGCACCAGTAGGCCACCGATGCCCAACGCCACGGTGCGTCGGAGACGGCGCCGGTGCGCCTGGTCCTGCTCCTGCGGCACCCGAGCGCGGGACGGCCGCCGCCTACCTACCTTGGCGGACTGACGGCGGGTGGGCACCGCCTGATTATGCCCGCCCAAACCGATCGGGGCGCCGGGATTTGAACCCGGGACCTCTCGCTCCCAAAGCGAGCGCGCTACCAGGCTGCGCCACGCCCCGATGCCCGACGACAGTCTAGTGGTCGGCGAACTGACGCTGATCCCGCTAGCCTGCGAGCCGATGGCAGATGTAGAGCCCATGCGTGCACTCCACTACAACCCGGAGAAAACCGGGGGGCTGCAGGACGTCGTCGCCCCTCCATACGACGTGATCTATACCGAGGGTCGGGCTGATCTACTCGCGCGCTCGCCGTACAACGTCGTCGAGATCGACCTGCCGCTGCCCGCCGACGGTGGCGACCCGTACGCGCACGCTGCGGCCGTGCTTGACCAGTGGCGCGCCGACGGTGTTGTGGTCAGAGACCAGACGCCAGCGATCTGGCCAATCGAACAGGATTACGTGGGACCGGATGGGCTGAAAAGAACGCGCCGCGGCTTCCTGGCGCGCGTGCGAATCCAGGACTACGGGCCGGGGAAGGTCAGGCCGCATGAGCGCACGCATCCCGGTCCAAAGGATGACCGCCTGCGCCTGACGCGTGCGACCAGAGCGAACCTATCGCCGATCTTCGCGCTCTACTCAGACCCTGAGCAGCGGGCGTGGACGGCGTTTGCGAGCGGTACGCGCGGCGCGCCGTGGGCCCAGACCGTCGACCCGGACGGCACGGTCAACCGCATCTGGCGCGTCGACGACGAGCTTGCCATCAAGGCGGTTCAGAGCGCGACAGCCGGCTCCGAGCTGCTGATCGCAGACGGCCACCACCGCTACGAAACCGCGCGGGCCTACGCCGATGAGATCGGTGGCGAGGGACCGCATCGCTACGTGCTGATGTGCCTGGTCGCCATCGAGGATCCCGGCCTGACCGTGTTCCCCACACACCGGCTCCTGGGCGAGCTGACCGAAGCGAAGTGGCGCAGCCTGCGTGCCAGGATCGAGGCCGACTTCGAGGTCGCGGCCCTTGACGAACTCGACCAGCTGCCGCCCGACACCAATTCCACGGTTGACATCGGCTACCTGGACACGCGCGAGCGGCGCCCCTACCGCCTGCGGCTCAAGCGTCAGGCGAGCGCCGATGCGAGCCTCGCGGGCCATTCTGAACCCTACCGTCGACTGGACACAGCTGTCACCGAGGCGCTGCTGCTGAAGGGCGCGCTGGCGATGACGGACGACCAGATAGACCACCTGGAGGGGCTGGGCTACGCGCGCGATGCGCAGCATGCTGTCGAGCTCGTACTGGACGGCACCTACGACGTCGCCCTGTTCATGGCGCCGGTTCCGGTGGCTCGTGTCCAGGACGTGGCGAGCAGCGGTGAGAGCATGCCACCCAAGTCGACCTACTTCTTTCCGAAGGTACCAACCGGCCTGCTGTTCAATCCGCTTGTCGATTGACTTGCAGGATCGGACATCAGCCGCATCGGTCCGCGCGGCGCTGAGCGGCAGGCTGCTCGCCAGCGATCAGGCGGCGGCGATCGAGCTGCCCGCCTCCTACCAGGCGGCGGTGCTGGTGGCGCTGCGCGAGCGCGACGGCACACTCAGCACGCTGCTCACACAGCGCCACCACAACCTTCCGCGCCACGCCGGCGAGATCTCGTTCCCAGGCGGTCGGCGTGAGCCAGGCGACGCGAGCCTCATCGCCACAGCACTCAGGGAGGCGCACGAGGAGATCGGCCTGCCGGCGTCCGACGTCGCGATCCTCGGCGCGCTCGAACCGATCCCCACGCTGGTCTCCGACCACGCGGTCTATCCGTTCGTCGGCCTCATACCCGCGACATTCGCGTGCCGGGCCAATCCGGCTGAGGTGGAGTCGGTGCTCGAGGTCGAGCTCGGCGAGCTCGAGCGCGTCCACACCCGTGCGCCGCTCAGGCGCGGGACCATCTCGATCAGAGCCGACAGCTACGTCATCGGCGAAGCGGTGATCTGGGGCGCCACCGCCCGGATGCTTCAGGACCTTCTGGCCCGGCTGGCCTGGCCGCAGCGGCCGGGGAGCTAGGACCCAGGCGCTTCAGAGGCTTCCACCACCGGTGGTCGAGGTCGCGGCCGGAGGTGTGCTGGTCGTGTTAGCGCCGCCGCCACCGGTTGATGGCGAGCCGGCCCCCGTGCCGGCGCCACCCACGCCGGTGCCACCACCGGCGCTCGAGCCGGACCCACCGCCGGCGCCCGTGCCGGCGCCCGAAGAGCCTGCTGAGCCGGCCGTCAGACCGGCCTGGCCGGCGCCCGCCGTGCCGGCGGCGCTCGAGCCGCCGCCACTGGAGCTGGCGCTTGAGCCGCCGCTGGTGCCACCGGCGGCTGGCGTCGTAGTGGACGCCGGCGCCCCGCTCGCCACCGGGGTCGTCGACGCGCTCCCCGTCGGCTTCGTGGCGCTTGCACCAGAGACGCGGCGGTGTGTGGACGGCTTGACCGCGCTCGTGGTCGGCACCGTCAGCGGCGGCGCACCTGCGGAGTCGTTGCCGGCACTCCCACCGCCGCCGCAGGCCGCGACCGAGACCGAGATCACAACCGCCACGAACGCCGCCCGAGCTAGCCGGCCGCCGCGGAGATTACGGCTTTGGGTCTGGCCGCCCATTGTGACTGGCCTCAGTCAGTCAGGGTGCCCATCCGGTGACCGCACCACGGGCACTCCACCAGGTCCTTCTGCGCAAGCTGATCGCAGTTATCGCAGAACCGCAGGTTCTCGATCGACCAGGGCAGCTCTGAGGCTGTCGGTGCCAGCGGGAGCAGCTGAGCGACAGGCTCGAGCACCTCCCCCGTATCGCGGTCGACATAGACCTTATCGGGGTCGACAGCGATGATCACCTCCCGCCCGGTGGAGGGTGTGCGCATCCGGTACTTCTGCAGCAATCTCATGGCGTTTGGCTGAACTCAGTGGTGGTGGTGGTGCTCGTCAGGCAGTGCGTCGATGTCGTGGCGGACATCCCGGATCCAGAGACCCACGGCCGTCACAAGGATGATCAGCCCGAGGATCGACCATCCGATCCAGATCGTCGTCCCGATCAGCGTGAGCGTCACGCCGATTGCAGTGATCAGCGGCAGGATCGAGCCGGACGGAAGGTGGATCTCCTCGCCCACCGGCGGGACGCCATAGGTCACCTGAGCCGCCTGCTCGTCCTCCATCTCGGTCGGTGGCCGCCGATCGCCTTCGGTGACGCTCATGGGTGCAGATAGATCGCCGCGACCGCGAACGTGAGCCCGAACATGAACGCGCATACGGCACCGGCGATCAGGCCAGCACGGAGATTCTTGCGAGCGAGCTTCTTGTCCATGGCCGAAGATCCTACCGCGTCGGCACGCGAAGCGCGCCGGAGCGCGCCTCAGAGCTTGACATCCGCCACCATGAAGCCGAACAGCAGCGCCAGGTAGGCAAGTGAGTAAAGGTAGAGCCGCAGCGCGCTGCGCCGATCCTGACGGCGCAGGAGCAGCGCCGCGAGCGCCACGAAGCCGAGACCCAGCGGCACCGATGCCGCCAGGTACACGACGCCGAAGGCACCGGCACAGAACGGCAGCTGCGTGATTGCGTAGAGCAGCAGCGCGTACAGGAGAATCTGCTGGCGCGTCATCCGCTCGCCACGCACAACCGGGAGCATCGGCACGCCGACCCGCGCGTAATCCTCTTTCATGAGCAGGCTGAGCGCCCAGAAGTGCGGCGGCGTCCAGTAGAAGACGATTGCAAACAGGTAGACCGCCGTCCAGGACAACGAGCCGCGCGTCGCGGCCCAGCCGACCAGCGGTGGTATCGCACCGGCGGCCCCGCCGATCACGATGTTGTGCCAGGTGCGGCGCTTGAGCCAGATCGTGTAGATCCCGACATAGCCCACGAAACCTCCGAGCGCGAGCGTTGCGGCCAGCAGGTTGAGCGTCAGCCACATCAGCACAAACGAGGCCGTGGCGAGGCTCAGGCCGTAAATCAACGCGGCACGGGGGCTGACCCGTCCGGCCGGAATCGGACGTGACGCCGTGCGCGCCATGCGCGCGTCGATGTCACGGTCATACCAGTGGTTCACCGCGCCGGCGCCGCCGGCCGAGAGGTATCCCCCCGCGCACGCCAGCAGGATCCGCGAGACGTTCGGGTTGCCGGCGATCTCCATCGTCGCGACCGTCGTGAACAGCAGCAGCGTCTGCACCTTGGGCTTGGTCAGCTCGACGTAGTCGGAGGCCACCTGGCGTACGCGCGAATAACGCCCGATCGCCTGAGTTGCGCTGAATGAAGAGGTGCTCAAGGCAGATACCAGGTTAGGCCAACTGCGCTCCCCCGCGTCGCAGTTGGTTTCGGTTCGGCACGCAGCCAGACCCGGCCGCTGCCGTCACCGCCGTCAGACTCGCGAGAACTGCTCCGAGCCGCCGGTCTTCTGCAGCGCGCCCGTTTGCGCCTCGATCTCGAGCCGGATGTCGCGCATCGGCTCCACCGAACGGACCCGCGGCACCGCATCGAAGTTGTTGACGGGCGGCGGCGAGGTGGTGAACCACTCGAGCGTGTTGGCCTTCCACGGGTCCGGGCCGGCGACCTTGCCGGTCTTGTAGCTGCGCGCGAAGTTATAGAACGACATCACGAAGCCGGCCGCCATGATGAACGCGCCCACCGACGAGATGAAGTTGTACGTCGACCAGCCCATGTGCTCCTGGTATGTGTAGATGCGACGTGGCATGCCCGAGAGGCCCAGCGCGTGCTGCACGAAGAAGGTCAGGTTGAAACCGATGAAGGTGACCCAGAACGACCACTTCCCGAGCGTCTCGTTGCACAGCCGGCCGGTCATCTTCGGGTACCAGTAGTAGGTGCCGGCGATGATCGTGAAGACGGCGCCGCCGACCAGAACGTAGTGGAAGTGGGCGACCACGAAATAGGTGTCGTTCAGCTGCCAGTCAACCGGGAAGGTGGCGAGGAAGATGCCGGTGATGCCACCGATCAGAAACAGCACGATGAAGCCGATCGCCCACATCATCGACGCGGTCATGACCAGCGAGCCGCGCCACAGTGTCGCCGTCCAGTTGAAGATCTTGACGCCGGTCGGGATGCCGATCAGGAAGGAGCTCAGCATGAAGAAGCCGAGCACCACCAACGGCATCGGCGCGGTGAAGAGATGGTGTGCCCAGACCAGCGTCGAGAGGAAGGCGATCACGATCGTCGAGGCCGCGATCGCCTTGTAGCCAAAGATCGGCTTGCGCGCGAACACCGGCAGGATCTCCGAGATCATGCCGAACCCCGGCAGGATCATGATGTAGACCTCGGGGTGGCCGAAGAACCAGAACAGGTTCTCCCAGAGCACCGGCGAGCCATGGTCGGTCGGGTTGAACCAGTTGGTGCCGAAGTTGCGGTCGGTCAGCAGCATCGTCACGGCGGCGGCGATCACCGGCAGCGCGATGATCAGCAGCACGGCGTAGATCAGGATCGACCAGATGAACAGCGGCACACGCCCCCAGGTCATGCCCGGCGCGCGCATGTTGACGATCGTCACGTAGAAGTTGACCGCGCCAACCAACGATGAGAGGCCGGTGAGGTGGATCAGGAAGATCCAGGCGTCCTGGCCGCCGCCGGGCGAGTAGAGCTTGCTCGAGAGCGGCGGGTAGCTCCACCAGCCGGCCTGTGGCGGGTGCCAGAAGATCGAGGCGTAGAAGACGATCCCACCGAGCAGCAGCAGCCAGAACGACAGCGCGTTCAGCCGCGGGAAGGCCATGTCTCGGGCCCCGATCATCAGCGGCACGAAGTAGTTGCCGAAACCGGCCATCACCGGCACCACGAACAGGAAGATCATCGTCGTCCCGTGCATGGTCAGAAGCTCGTTGTAAACCAGGCCACTGACCAGCGTGTTGTTCGGGACCGACAGCTGCGAGCGCATCAGCAGCGCCTCGACCCCGCCCAGCGTGAAGAACACGAACGTGAGGACGATGTACATGATCCCGATCCGCTTGTGATCGGTAGTCGTCACCCAATCCAGCCACTGCCGGCTCAGGCGTGGCTTGTGGACCTCGTGAACGAGGATCTGAGGAACCGGCCGCGAGGTGTATTCGATCGTGCTCATGGGTGTCAGGGTCGTTCGCTAACTAGAAGTTGCCGCTGGAAGTCAGAATGCCCTGCTTGACCAGGTAGCGGCGGACCTGCGCAACCTGGTCGTTCTGAGACTGGATCGCATTCCCCTGCTGGCGCAGCCAGGCCTCGTACTGCGCCGGCGTTACGACGTTGACCAGGGCCGTCATGAAGGCGTGCTCGCGGCCGCAGAGCTGCGCGCACTGGCCGTGATAGAGCTCGTGGGCGTGCAGCGCCTCAAACCAGGTGTAGGTCGTGAACCCGGGGACCGCGTCGACCTTGCCGCCGAGCGCCGGAATCCACCAGGAATGGATCACGTCACTGGACTGGATAACGAGCTTCACAACCTCACCTGCCGGCGCCTCCATCTCCTGATAGGAGTACGGCAGACGATCCTGCCAGGCGGTCTTGTTGCAGTTGGCCCCGTAGGTGAAGCGCCAGATGTACTGGCGGCCCATGACGCAGATCGTGATCTCCTTGCCGTTCGGCGGGACTGGCGCGGTCAGTGATGCCGAGAGCACCGAGCCGACATTGGCATTGGAGTTGGGCGGGTCGATGATCGTCGGCAGCGCAATGAAGGTGGCTGCGGCGATCACAACGAGGATCATCGTCGCGGCGGCTGTGAGGCTGACCTCGAGGCGTGTGTTGCCGTGGAACTGAGCCGCCACCGGATGCTTTGGCGCGCGGAACTTCCAGACCGAGTAGGCGATGAAGGCGAACACGATCAGGAACACGCTGACCCCGAGCCCGAGGATGATGTCGTAGAGCGTCGCGATCGCTGTGGCGTTCGGCGAGGCGCCCGTCTTCAGCGTGCAGCAGCGGGCTGAGGCGGTTTGCGCGCTGGCGAAGAAGATTCCCGCCGCGAGCGGCAAAAACAGTGCCACCGAAACGGCGTAGCGACGCCGGAGGCCGGCTAGAAGATTGCGGACTCGTCTCACAGCCCGCCGGATCTTACACGAGCACTAAACGTCCGGTCGCACCAGCGGTCAGAGAACAGACCACGCTGCGTGCCGGGACGGCGGGGCGTGGGCGCCAGGCCCGATTTCTATACTCGCCAAGCTTGCGACTGTCCAGGGCGATCCGATCTGCGGCATGGGCGCTCGTGGCAACGGGCGCAGTCGCGCCGTTGCTGCGCCGCCGAGCGGACCTGCGCAACGGACCGGTGCTCGTGGCCGCGGCAGCGGCACCGGTGGCGCTGTGCGTCGCGGCCCCACGGGGCCGCCTGCGCGACGGCGCCGTGTGTGCTCTGCAGATGTGGGCCTACCTGACGGCCTACGAGATGCCCAACGACGACCCTCAGGCACTGCGCGATCGCGTGCATATCGATTACCCAATCAGGATCGACCGGGCGCTCGGCCTCGGCCGCATTCCGACCGAGCGCCTGCAGCGCGCGCTCGCGCGCGACGGTGAGATCAACCGCTTCGAGCGCACGCTCATCTGGTCGCACTGGGCCTGGTTTGTGGTTCCCCACCTGACGGTCGCCTACGTGGGCCTGCGCCGACCCCGCACGCTGGGAACGGCCGCCGCCCGCATGTACGCGGTCTACGACCTCGGCGCCGTTGTCTACTGGCTGCTGCCGACAGCGCCACCCTGGTGGGCCGCCGCCCACGGGCGCATCGAAGAGCTCGAACATCGGATGGTGCACAACGGCGAGCACATCCCGGGCCAGATCGACGACGACCGTGCCGGCGAAAGGCACCTGCCGGTGCGCCGGATGATGCTCGAGTACGGTGAACACTTCTGGGGCCGACGCTGGAATGACATCTACGAGGTGCTCGGCGGCAACCCTCTGGC
>JAJZID010000034.1 GCA_021810705.1 Actinomycetes bacterium | reverse complement strand
GCCAGTACTCAGGAACCTCGAGAACAAGATAGCCGGAGTCGTCGAAGGCACGTTCAACCGTGTCTTCCGCTCCGAGGTGCGGCCATTGGAGATCGCGCGCAAGCTGGCTCGCGAGATGGAGGAGCACCGCTACCCCACGCTATCGCGCACCTACGTACCCAACGAGTACCGCGTCTTTCTCTCACCCCGTGATCGAGAGCGCTTTGCCAGCTATGAGGACGCGCTGGCCGAGGAGCTGTCCGGCTATCTGCTGGAGCACGCCCGGCGTGAGCGCTTCGCGTTGCTCTCCAGCCCGCTGATCGAGTTCGAGACGGACGAGCGTCTGGGCCTCGGGGAGTTCGGGATCGAGACGGCGGTGGTTGAGCCCGAGGAGCCGCCGCCGGCCTACGCGCCCTGGCCAGGCGCGGGACTGGATCCCGAGCCGGTCGGCCATACGATGGTTTTCAGCCCGTCGCAACGGCTCGCGGGGCCGCCCGCGGATGTCCCGGCGCCCCGCCGGCAACGTGCGCTGGTGATCTACAACGGCCGACGGCTGATGGTCTCACCGCGCGGCGCAACGCTGGGACGCAGCCGCGATTGCGACATCGTGATCGAGGACCAGAACGTCTCGCGCCGCCACGCTGAGCTGAGCCCAGGCGCCGATGGGTGGGTGATCAGCGATCTCGGCTCCACGAACGGCACGCGCCTGAACGGCCGGACGGTGCATGGCGCGCAGCCGCTTGAGCCGGGCGACGAGATCGAGCTGGGCTCGGCGTTTGTCACCTTCGAGCTGGAATGACCTTCCAGACAGCCTGAAGCCCCGATGCTCCAGCCAGTATCCGTAGGACTCAAGCTCGGCTTTTTGATCGTCCTGTACCTGTTCCTGGTATGGGTCGCGGCGAGCACGCTCTTTGACCTGCGCCGCGGTCTGCGCGGCGGTGGCGGGAGCACCGTGCCGGTCGGGGAGGCGACGAGCATCCACCAAACCGTCGACCCGATGGCGCTGCTCGGCGATGAGGAGTTCGAGCCGCGACTGGTCGTCGAGCACGCCAGCGGTCACGAGCCCGGCGTCGCCTACGACCTGATGGAGCCGGTGACACTGGGACGGGGCGACGTCGAGCTCAAGCTGGAGGACCCATTCGCATCGACCCGGCATGCGAGCATCACCCGCCACGGTCGCACGCTCGTGCTCGAGGATCTGGGCTCGACCAACGGAACCTACCTCAACGGCGAGCCCGTGAGCGGGCCGCAGCCGCTGCATGTCGGGGATCGCATCCGTATCGGCGACTCCGAATTCACGTACTTGCAGTAAACAGCCACCGAACAGATGTTGATCGCCACCGAGATAGCCGTCCTCAGCGACGCCGGCCGCCAGCGGCGTGATAACGAGGACTCGAGCTACGCCCGTGATCCCGTGTTCGTGGTCGCCGACGGCATGGGCGGTGCGCAGGCCGGCGAGGTCGCCTCGCGGATGGTGGTGGAAGCCTTCCGGGCCGGGCTGCCGCCCGAGGGCACGCCCGAGGAGCGGCTGTCGGTGGTGGTCCAACGCGCCAACAGCGAGATCAACGGACGCTCGCGCAGCGAGGCTGCCAGCGCCGGCATGGGCACCACGGTGACGGCTGCCTACCTGGACGCCGACGCCGTGTCGATCGCCCACGTCGGCGACAGCCGCGCCTATCTGCTGCGCGACGGGGAGCTCACGCGGCTGACCGAGGACCACTCGCTGGTTGAGGAGCTCTTGCGAGGCGGGCGGCTGACCGAGGAAGAGGCGGCCGAGCACCCACAGCGGTCGGTGATCACGCGTGCGGTGGGAATCGAGCCGATCGTCGAGATCGACACCTGGACCTATCCGCTGCGGCCCGGCGACGTGATCCTGCTGTGCAGCGACGGCCTCACTTCGATGATCAGCGAGCAGCAGGTTCAGGCCGAGCTGCTCGCGGCCACGAGTCTGGACGATGCGGCCAGGCGGCTGGTTGCGGCCGCCAACGAGGCTGGCGGACGCGACAACATCACGGTCGTGCTGTTCCGGGTCGCACTGGCGTCCACGGATGACTCGTCCCTGGATCAGCCGACGACCGTCAACGCGGCCTCCACGCCCGCCGCCGAGCTTCCGGCGGCGGGTTCCAACCGCATGGCCGCGGCCCGAGCGGCCCGTGCCGCCCGTGCCGCCCGGCCCGTGCCTCGCGCCAGACTCCAGGGTTTCAGACCGCACGTGCCGCCCGGCTTCATCCAGACCTCCAGTCGCCCGCGCGAGTTCGGCACACGCGCCAAGGTGATGGTCGGCTTGACGACGGTGGCGATCGTCCTGGCGCTGATTGGGTCCGCCGGCTATCTGGCCAGCCGCCAGCTGTACTTCCTGGGCACCAACGGTCAGGGTACGGTTGTGCTCTACCGCGGCTTCCCCTACACGCTGCCGCTTGGGATTCCGTTGTACGAGGCGTACTTCATCTCGGGCGTGCCCGCCGCCACGATCCCCGCCGACCGGCGCGCCGCCATCCTCAACCACGCGATGCGCGACCAGGCGAGCGCGATCAGCCTGCTCAACGCTGTCGAGCTGGGCAGGATCAGCAGATGAGGGCACGCAACTGGGAGCTGATCAGCCTGGTTCCGGCGGCGCTCCTGGTGAGTGCAGGCTTCGCCGCCGTCTACATCCAGCGCGCCAACCAGCTCGAGACGGTTTCGCTGATCTACGGCGCAGTCTTCCTGGGGCTGTGCCTGGGCGCGCACATCTTCATTCGCGTCACGCTGCCGCACGCCGACCCCTTCATCTTTCCGCTGGTGGCGGTGCTGGCCTGCTACGGGCTGGTGATGATCTACCGGATTGACGGCGCCACCGAAGCCCGTGTGCAGGCACAGTGGTTCGTGATCGGGCTGCTGCTGTTTGCCGCGACGATCGTCTGGTTCCGTGACTACCGGCGCCTGGAGAACTACCGCTACCTGATCATGACCGGCTCGGTCGTGCTGCTGCTGTTGCCGCGCGTGCCTGGTCTGGGCGTGTACTCAGGCGGCGCCTACCTTGCGATCCACCTGCCCGGCATCACCTTCCAGCCACCCGAGTTCGCAAAGGTTGGGGTCGTCATCTTCCTCTCCTCCTATCTGCGTGACCACCGGCAGGCCCTCGCATCCGGCCGCCGAATCCTCGGTTACCGGATTCCGCCGCTCAAGCACCTCGGTCCACTGCTGGCGCTCTGGGGGGCGGCGATGCTGGCGCTGGTCGTGATCGGGGACATCGGCTCGTCGCTGATGTTCTACGGGGCGCTTCTGGCGATCGTGTACGTGGCCACCGACCGGATCTCGTTCGTGATCTTCGGGATGCTCGCGTTCGGGCTGGGCTCCTGGTTTCTGGCCACCCACATCCCGCACATCGACGCGCGCATCCAGGACTGGCTGCACCCGTTCAACCCGGCCCTGTACTCCGCGCCGCTTGGGTCATACCAACTCGCAAACGCGCAGTTCGCGATGGCTGCGGGCGGCCTCTTCGGCCAGGGGTTCGGGCAGACACTGCTCTACATCCCCGGCACCACCAACGCGCTGATCCCCTTCCCCTCCACCGACATGATCTTCTCGGTGATCACCGGCGACCTCGGTCTGTTCGGCGCCGCCGGCCTGCTGGTCACCTACCTGCTGTTCATCTCGCGCGGTTTCAAGGCGGCGATGCTGGCGCGTGACTCCTTCTCCAAGCTGCTGGCCGTGGGGCTCTCGACGGTGATCGCCGTGCAGGTGTTCGTGATCGTCGGCGGTGTCGCGCGCGTGATCCCGTTCACGGGGGTGCCGCTGCCGTTCGTCGCCTACGGGGGCTCGTCGATACTCGCCAACTTCGTGCTGGTGGCGCTCCTGTTGCTCATCTCAGACCGGGCTCGGCGGCCGCTGAGCGACGCGTGAGCTGACCGGGGCTGCGCAAGATGAATCGTTCGATCCTGAGGCTGTTTTCGGTGGTGGTGCTGATGTTTGCGCTGCTGATCGTGTGGGCCTCGCGCTGGACCGTGTTCAGCGCCTCCGCGCTCGACCACAACCGGCTAAACCAGCTGGGGTTCTACGCCTCGCTGAAGGTCAGGCGCGGCGAGATCCTCGCAGACAACGGCGCGGTTCTGGCGCGGTCGGTGAAGGCCGCCAACGGGACCTGGAGGAGCGTCTACCCGCAGGGTTCGCTGTTCGCGCAGGCGGTCGGCTACTACAACCCGCAGGAGAACCAGATCGCCGGTATCGAAGAGACGCGAAACCGCGCCCTCACCGGCCTGCAGAGCCGCCAGGCGAGCCTGTTCGGCTCCTTCAACGGCACCCCGCAGGTCGGTGACAGCGTCTACACGACGCTTGACCCCAAGGGCCAGGCGTTGGCGCGCAAGCTGCTGGCCGGCAGGGTTGGAGCCGTGGTTGCGATCGTGCCGCAGACCGGCGCGGTCAAGGTGATGTACTCCAACCCGACCTACAACGACAACAACCTGGCCGCACCCTGCCCGGCCAACGTGGCCCACGTCGGCTGCCAGTTCAACCTCGCCACCCAGGGCGGCCTGCCGCCCGGCTCGACCTTCAAGCTCGTGGTCACGGCGGCGGCGCTGAACTCTGGCAAGCTGACGCCGAACTCCACCTTCGCCGGCCCGTCGCCGCTGCTGGTCGACGGCATCCCGCTGCACAATGACGGCAACGTCAGCTATCCGCCGGGGACGACGCTGACGACCGCGCTCACCGACTCGATCGACACGATCTACGCCCAGGTTGGCCTGCGGGTCGGCGCGCCGACGCTCGAGGAGTACATGAAGCGGTTCGGTTTCTACTCGGTGCCGCCGATGGACTATCCGGCCGCCCAGATGCGTCCGAGCGGCGAGTTCTACAACGGCAGCTTCGTGCCGATCACCAACCCGAACATGGACGTCGGCCGGAGCTCGATTGGTCAGGGCGACCTGGAGGTCACACCGCTGCAGATGGCGATGGTCGTGGCCGCGATCGCCAACAACGGCAAACTGATGGAACCACGGCTCACCAGCAGGGTAGTAAACAGCGATGGCGAGACCGTCGAGACGATCAAACCGCAGGAGTATGACCAGGTGATGCGCCCGCAGATCGCCCAGGAGGAGACGCAGATGATGCGCCACGTGGTCGAATCTGGAACCGGCACGCTCGCCAACATCCCGGGGCTCAACCTCGTTGGCAAGACCGGCAGCGCCTCGCTGGGCGCCTGTGTGACCGGTGTGCGCGTCAACAACGTCTGTCCTGGCGGCGAGACCTACGACGACGCCTGGTTTGTCTCCTTCTCGCAGAGCGACCCCAAGATCGCGGTGGCGGTCGAGCTATCCGACATCCCCGGCGGCTACGGCGGCACCTACGCTGCACCCATAGCGGCCGAGATGATAAAGACACTGTTAGCGGAAGGCCAATGAGCGAATTCGACGCCGGGGACATCATCGACGGTCGCTACCGGGTGCTGCACCGACTCGGCGCCGGCGGCATGGCGGACGTCTACCTGGCCCGCGACCAGCAGCTTGATCGTGATATCGCGTTGAAGCTTCTGCACCGACGCTTCGCGGAGGACCCCGGTTTCGTCGAACGCTTCCGGCGCGAGGCGCAGGCCGCGGCGTCGCTGCAGCACCCCAATGTCGTCAGCGTCTTTGACCGCGGCAGCTTCGAGGGCACCTACTACATCGCCATGGAGTATCTGCCAGGGCGCACGCTCAAGCGGCTGATCCGCGAGGAGGCTCCGCTCGAGGTCGATCGCGCCATAGACATCGCCATCCAGATGCTGAAGGCGGCGCGGTTCGCCCACCGGCGAGGGGTGATCCACCGCGACCTGAAGCCGCACAACGTGATCATCGACGACAACGACCACGTCAAGGTCACGGACTTTGGGATCGCCCGTGCGGGCGCCTCGGACATGACCGAGACCGGGTCGATCATGGGCACCGCACAGTACCTCTCGCCCGAGCAGGCGCAGGGTCATTCGGTGAGCGCCCCGAGCGACCTGTACTCGATCGGCATCGTGCTCTATGAGATGCTGACCGGTCGCGTCCCGTTTGACGGCGAGTCCCCGGTCTCGATCGCGCTCAAGCACGTCTCCGAGACGCCCGTGCCGCCCAGCCAGATCAACCCCGAGGTCCCTGCGGCGCTCGAGCAGGTGGTGATGTGGGCGCTCAACAAGGATGCCGGCGATCGTCCGACCGACGCCGACCAGTTCATCATGGCGCTCGAGCAGGTGCGCGACTCGCTGGCCACGCCGGCGATCGAGCGGACCGCCAGCATGCCGGCGGTGTCGGCGCTGCCCGTGCCCGCGGGGCCGGTGAGTGGCTACCCCCACACGAGCGTGATTCCGGCCCCAGCCTCCGCCGGAGCCTATGGCGCACCCGTCGGCGGCCGTGACGGCGAGCGCCCTGATCGCTATGACCAGGAGCGCCGCGACGAGCGCCACCGCGCACCGCGGTGGCCGTGGCTGCTGGCACTGCTGGTCATCCTGCTGCTCGCCGGTGGCGGCGCTGCGGCCTACGTGCTGACCCGCCCCCAGAAGGCTCTGATTCCCAACGTCGTGGGCCTGCGGCAGGCCAGCGCCGAGGCGACGCTTGGCAATGCGGGCTTCAAATGGACGGTTGTGGGCGTGACCTCGAACAGGTCCGCCGGCGAGGTGATCTCACAGAGCCCGCACGGCAGCGTGCGCGCACGCGCCGCGACGACCGTCATCCTGAACGTGTCAAGCGGCCCCGGCCAGGCAACCGTGCCGGACGTGGCCACGTTCTCTGAGCAGGCCGCCAAGCAGCAGCTCAAGCAGGCGGGCCTGAAGGTTTCAGAGGTCAAGCCGGAGGTCTCTCCGACGGTGCCACAGGGGGAGGCGGTCGGTACCCAGCCGCCTTCCGGTGCAAGCCTCACCAAGGGTGACAGCGTGGTCCTTTACATGAGCTCCGGGCTGGCGATGCCCAACGTGGTGGGCGACAACCTCGGCGAGGCGCAGAGCGCGCTCGCGCAGTTCAGCAACAAGCAGAGCACGGTCCCCCAGACGACCACGACGGTCGCGCCGGGCACGGTGATCGCCCAGTCGCCGACGGCGGGTCAGCCGCTGACCTCCAGCCAGACGATCACGCTCACGGTCGCCAAGGCGCCCGACACGGTCAGGGTTCCGCGCGTCGTCGGGGACACGCCGTCTCAGGCTCTGCAGACGCTCAACGCCGACAACCTGAATGTGAAGGAGGTGCCCAAGACCACGCACAACCTGAACGCCATCGGTCTGGTGATCAAGCAGTTCCCAACCTCGACGAGCGTCGTCAAGAAGGGCGCTGTGGTGACGGTGTCAATCGGTCAGGCCCCGGCCTCCAGCACGACCACGCAGACGGGGACGAACACCGCCCCGACCACCACCACGTGAGCGCCAGACACCGGATCGCGGTGCTCGGCGGCGGCCGTTCCTCCGAGCACGACGTCTCGCTGCGCTCGGCGGCGGCCGTGGCCGCCGGGCTGCGCGAGGCGGGGCATGAGGTGCTGGCCGTGGAGGTCACGCGCGACGGTGTCTGGCACGCCGGTGGCCGCGACGTGAGCCTGACTCCTGGGCGTGGTTGGCCGGGGGTGGATCTGGTCTTCCCGGTGCTGCACGGGCCGTTCGGCGAGGACGGCACCGTGCAGGGCCTGCTCGAGCTGCTCGGGGTTCCCTACGTCGGCTCCGGCGTGACGGCGAGCGCCATCTGCATGGACAAGGTCGCGTTCAAACGCCTGGTGCAGAGCGCGGACCTGCCGCAGGTGGCCCATCGGGTTGTCAGGGCCGCCGACTGGGAGCTCAACCGCTCCGCGGTGCTGGAGGAGCTTGCCGCGCTCGGGCTGCCGGTGTTCACCAAGCCAGCCGGCCTCGGCTCCTCGGTCGGGATCGGGCGCGTGCTCGCCACCGACGAGCTGCCGGGGGCCCTCGAGGAGGGCTTCGCGCACGACGCCACCGTGGTGGTGGAGGCGGCTGCCACGGGGATCGAGGTTGAGTGCGCCGTGCTCGGAAACGAAGACCCGGAGATCTCGCAGCCGGGCGAGATCCTGCTGGCGGCAGGCGAGTCAGGCTGGTATGACTACCACGCCAAATACACGCCCGGGGCCATGCAGCTGATCGTTCCAGCCCGGATTTCGGAGGTGGCGCGCACCCGGGTTCGAGAGCTTGCGGGACAGGCGTTCGCGCTGGCCGACTGCGCCGGACTGGCCCGCGCCGACTTCTTTGTCAGCGGCGACGAGGTGCTCCTCAACGAGCTCAACACGATGCCCGGTTTCACCCAGACGAGCGTCTACGGGAAGCTGTTTGAGGCCTCCGGCGTGGGCTACGCCGAGCTGCTCGAGCGGCTCGTGGCGCTCGCGTTCGAGCGCCACGAGCAGCGGAGCCGGCACGCCTTCTAGGCAAGCTCAGCGGTAGAGCCGGATCTCGTTGACCTCGGCGTGCTCCCGGCCGGGTGGCAGACGCGTGATCCAGACCAGGTAGTAGCGAAAGCGACGCCCGCGGCTGTCAAGTGCAAAGCTCTGAAAGCGCCGCACCGCGACGCTGCGCGTCAGGCCCGTCCAGTCGCTCGCCGGGAAGCTGGTTGGGTCGGGGGCATGGTCGGTCGCGTAGATCTTGGCCTCGAACCCGGGGGTGCCGGTGGCCAGCCGCAGCGTGCGCGCAACCACCGGCGTTGCCGTGTAGACGTAGATCCCCACGCCGGGCTTGCCGAGCGTACGGTCGTAGTACTGCTGGGTCGGCCAGCCGGTCGTCAGCTTGCCGTCGACGGCGAGGTGCGCGAGGTTGTTGTTCTGCGCCGTGCCGCCGGAGATGCTGTAGGGGTTGTACGCGTTCGCGCAGCTCGCGCAGAGGGTGATCGGTTTCGCCACGGCGCCGCCGCTGTGGTGGGCCGAGCCTCGGCGTGAGGCGAACACGACGACCGCCACCGCGGCCACCGCCAGCGTGAGCGCCACCGCCGCGCCGAGCCAACCCGCGGAGCGTGAGCGTCGCCGCGCCGTCAGGGGCCCCACGCCGAGAGGCTCCGGGGCGATCAGCGCGGTGGGCTCGCCGTCGCCGTCGCCCTTGCCATCGCCCTTGCCATCGGCCGCAAGTGCCAGCTCGAGGCCGGCGATCATCTCATCCGCGCTCGCGTAGCGTCGGCTCAGCTGCTTGGCGGTGGCCTTTGCCACCACACTCGCCAGCACCGCTGAGACCTCGGGCCGGAGCGAGCGCACGTCCGGAACCGTGCCACGCACATGTGCCATCGCGACCGCCACCTGTGAGTCGCCGCTGTGGGGCAGTTCGCCGGTCAGCATCTCATACAGCACGACGCCCAGCGAATACAGATCGGATTGGCCGTTGACGGGCCTGCCCAGTGCCTGCTCAGGGGAGACATAGTCGGTCGTGCCGAGCACGCGGCCGTCGGCCGTCAGCGCCTTCTCCTCGAGCGTGCGAGCAATGCCGAAGTCGGTCACCTTGGCGGTGCCCTCGTGGTCGATCAGCACGTTCTGGGGCTTGACGTCACGGTGAATCACGTGGTGGTCATGGGCGGCGCCGAGGGCTCGCGCAATCCCGATGGCGTAGGCGGTCGCCTCGGTGGTGTCCAGTGCGCCGCGGTGGCGGATGCGCTCCTTGAGCGTCTCGCCCTCGACACACTCCAAAACGATGAAGGGCCGACCATCCTCCTCGCCGGCGTCGATCACCTGCACGACATTGGGGTGTGAGATGCGCGCCACCGCACGCGCCTCGCGACGGAAGCGCTCCAGCTGGTGGGAGTCGCCCGCAAACTCACGGTGCATCAGCTTGATCGCGACGAACCGCGCCAGGGTCTCGTCATAGGCACGGTAGACCGCCGCCATCCCACCAGAGCCGATCCGCGACTCGAGCCGGTAGCGCGCGCCCAGCTTGGTTCCAAGCAGGCTGCTCATCTGCTGGATCTATTGTGGAGCACCGCAGGCGATAAGCTGCCCGCTTGCCGGCCTCAGTAACGCGTCAGCCGGTCGCTGCCGGCCGGCGCGTGGATCCCCATCCCGGGCAGGTCGATCACATCCGCCTGCGCCGTTATCTGGCCGATCACCGCGCTGCCGGGATGAAAGCGCGCCAGCAGCTCCACCGCGGCCGGCGCCTGTTCGGCTGCGACGAATGCGACAAAGCCGCAACCCATGTTGAAAACCTCCCACATCTCGGCGGCGCTGACCTCGCCGAGCGTGGCGATCAACTCGAAGATGGGCGGGGAGGGCAGCGGCGTGGTGATCGTGTAGCCGACGCCCGAGCCGATCCGTCGCAGGTTCATGAGCCCGCCGCCGGTGATGTGGGCGAGCCCGTGCACCGCAATCTCGCTTGCAAGCAGCGCGAGGATCGCCCGCACATAGATCACCGTGGGCTCGAGCAGCGCGTCCGCCACGGTCTGGCCCGAGAGCAGGTCGGGCCGCTGGTCGAGCGAGAGCTGGCCGGTGTCGAGCAGCGCCCGACGAGCGAGGGTGAGCCCGTTTGAGTGCACGCCCGACGCCGGCAGTCCGATCATCACGTCCCCGGCCGCCACGGCGCTGCCGTCGATCAGGCGGTCGAGGCTCACCACCCCGAACGCCGAGCCGACCAGGTCAAAGCCGTAGGGAGAGGGATGGCCGCGCAGCACCTCCGGCACCTGGCAGACCTCGCCGCCAGGCACCTCGACACCGGCCTGTGAGGCGCCGAGGGCCAGGCCGCGCCCGATCGCCGCAAGCAGCTCCGGCTCGGCCCGTTCGACGGCGATGTAGTCCAGCAGCGCCAACGGCTGGGCGCCGACGCAGATCAGGTCGTTGACGTTCATCGCCACGCAGTCGATCCCGATCGTGTCAAAGCGCCCGGCCTGCTCGGCGATGATGACCTTCGAGCCGACGCTGTCGGTTGCCAGGGCGATCCCGAGGTTCGGCGCGAGCGCGCCCGGCATCCGCAGCACGCTCGCGTAGTGTCCCGCCAGCGGGAGTGCCAGCCGCTCGCGCCCGGTCTCGATCTGCGCCAGCGCGGCGACGATCGCGGCCACGCCCTGGTCGGCCTGGTGGGTGTCCACTCCCGCTGCTGCGTAGGCGTCGCTCATCTCGTGAGCCATTCTCACATGTCGCGCCCGAGGCTGGTCATCCCTGGGCTGATCGGCGAGCGCGGCGGGTGCGCCACAGGCGTCGGAGCGCCAGTGATCCCAGCGCGACCCGGTAGGCGCCAAACGGCGCCAGCGAGCTGTCGCGCTCGACCAGTTCGATCAGTGGTGTCGATGCCAGGGTTGAGCCAAACGCGGCGGCGGCGCCGACCGCCAGCACCGGTGCCGAGTCCGTGGGCACGCCGCGCTGGCAGAGCCGCAGAAGCTTCAGCGTGGTGGCGCCGGCGATCACCGGCAGCGCCACGTGGCGCGAGAGCCGCTCCGCGTCGGCCCGCGCGAAGCCTCGCAGGCGGGCGGCGGTGAGGGTCGCGCCGTTGCGCGAAACGCCGGGGAACAGGGCGCTCGCCTGCGCAACGCCAAGCCACCAGCCATCGGCCGGTGTCGCGTCGTCGAAGCTGCGCTGCTGCGGCGAGCGGTGATCCGCCCAGGCCAACAGGAGCCCGCCGGCGATCAGTCCGGCCGCGATTGTTGGCGGCTGGCCGAGGTGGCGTTCGATCGGGCGCTCCAGCGCGAAGCCGGCCGCCACCGGCGGCAGCAGTGAAAGCGCAACCAGGGCGCCCGAGCGCGGCGTGAGCTGGGCAAACGCGTCGCGCAGCTCGTCGCGCAAAGCCACCACCAGCGCCGCGGCGGTGCCGGCGTGCAGTGCGACCTCGAAGGCCTTGCGCAACTCGGGGTCGGCCGCCACCCCGTCGGAGTGCAGAAGCCACGGGATCAGCTCGATGTGACCGGAGGATGAGATCGGCAGCAGTTCGGCGGGGCCGTGCATGAGCCCCAGGGCGAGCGCGCGGCCAAGCCGCGCGCGCCTGGACTCAGCGCCCGCCAAGGTAGATGCCGGGGCCCCGCTGGCGCCGGTTGCGAAGCACGCGCAGAAGCCACCAGGCGAGCGCCAGCACGATCAGCGCGACAACCGCGTAATCGACGTAGTCGAGGTGGTTCTTCCACTGCGTCCACTGGTGGCCGACCGCCTCGCCGACGAGCGCCAGCGCGGTGATCCAGACCGCCGAGCCGAGCGT
>JAJZID010000033.1 GCA_021810705.1 Actinomycetes bacterium | reverse complement strand
CCACCAGCCCGCGCGAGCGGTGCATACTCACCGTGGACATCGCTCGGCGCAAGTTTTCGCATCTGATGCCCTACGGCTGGATTCAGGTGACGATGCCGCGCAACTTCCACGCTGGGCGCGTGGGCCTGGTGGTCAGCTGTGCCGGCAAGCGCGCTGGCGGCTCGTTCATCGTGCGCTAAGCTCACTCGTGCGTTCGCGCGTCGCAGTTCGAACGCGCTTGTTTGTCTGCAGGGAAACCGTCTCGGCGTGGTGAGCTTTGGTGTCAGCCGCTGCGGGACGATCACACGGATCGGGCGGGTACCAGGACATCCAACCGGCTACCCGCCTTCGGCCTGTACGCAGCGCCGTGCCCAGGCGGTCTGGCATGACCTGATCGCCCAGTCCGTGTCGGGACCCCTAGCTGGCCACCGCTACATCCACGGGCAGCCCGGTATCACGCCAGGGTTCAACGGCCCCAGCCCGCGCGCACGCGCCTACGAGATCAAGGTCAACGCGTGTCCGGCCGCGATCAGAGCCGTCGCGCGGCTCTGCGCCCAAGCACGGCGAGCGCCGTGCCATCGTGGCACGGTCAGTGGTTCGAGGCTCACGATGGCTGCGACGATGCTCTGTGGCGGTGAGTGACGCGAGCAGGCTCGGGCCCACCACGTTCGGTCTGATAAGGGCCTGCCATCCGGGGCCGGTGGCGGCGGTAACAGTCTCCGCCGTAGGTTTGACACGGCTGTTCGGCGGACGCCGGCGCGAGGCCCTACGGGTTGGGGCGGCGGTGCTCGTGGGCCAGCTGGCGATCGGCTGGCACAACGACTGGATCGACGCCGACCGGGATCGCCAGGCCGCCCGCCCGGACAAGCCGATCGCCTCCGGCATCGTCAGAGCGGACACGGTCAGAAACGCAGCCGTCGTCGCTGGCCTGGCCTGCATCCCGGCATCAGCGGCGCTGGGCAGGCGGAGCGCTCTGGCACACCTCGTCGCCTTGGCGAGTGCCGGCTCCTACAACGCTGGGCTGAAGCGCACCGTCCTGTCCATCGTCACCTACGCGGTTTCCTTCGGACTCCTGCCGGTAATCGCACATGATGCTCATCCCCGCGAGGAAGCGACGCCGGGATGGGCGATTGCGGCCGGTGCGCTGCTGGGCATGTCCGCGCATCTGTTGAACGTGCTCCCCGATCGCGAGGCCGATCGCGAGCTGGGGGTGATGGGTGTACCTCAGCGACTGCCACCTGAGGGCTCCCTCGTCCTGGCGACAGCACTGTTGCTCGGCGCTAGCGCGACCATCGCGTTCGGGGCCGGTGGGCTTTCCCGGAGAACCGTGGGCACGTTCGGAGCGTCATGCTCGGTAAGCGTCGTGACGCTGCTGGTTGGCAAACGCCTGGGTGGGCGGACGCCGTTCCGGCTGCTCTTGGCAAACGCGCTGCTCCAGATCCTGTTGGTTTCACGAACCGTCGAGCGCGGCGCGCTGTCGCAGAGCAGGCCATCTGCTTGACCCCAGGTCTGTAAGGCGCACCCACCGGGCGAATGCCTGGCGATGCTCTGGCATCGGGTCGCGTGGCTTGGGCGGGCCCGTACCGCTTGTGGGCGCGCCAGTCACATATGCAACGCTGACCGGTTCACGTGATCGACCCACGGACGGCCAGGTAAGAGCGGCAGCTTGCAGCGGCCACGGAGCTGTAACCATCGAGCGCGGCGGCGATCGCGCAAGCCATTGGAGATGCGGATGCCGTCGACCGACTGAGTGCGTCACGGCTCGCCGGGCGACGCGTCCCTGTCGCCGACCAGTGGCCTTTCACCGACGCCGAGCGCTTCGAAGCAACGCCCGTATTTGGTGCAGGTCGTCATCCCGCCTCGCGAAGTTCGTGAAGCAGCTGCTCGGCGGCAAGCCCGAGCCAGGTATCTTGCAGGGTTGAGATCGCCTTGTCCCGCCGTCCGAGTCCGCCGTCGCGACGTTGCAGCAGAGCGATGTTTGACGCGATCGCTTCCGGATAGGTCGGCTGGATCCCGAGTGCACTGGCGAGGACGAGACCAGCATGGAGAGTGGCTGCCGAGGTCGCTCCCGCCTCAGGCGAGATGCGCAGCCCCAGCACGCGGTCACCGCATTCAGTAACAAGTCTCCGCAGAGTGTCGGGCTGTTCGATCGGCAGCCCGGCGAGCTGCAGCACGCGCACCGCCACAGCTGTGCTCTCCAGTTCGATCCCAGCGCAGGTCCATCCACTGCCCGGCATACGCGCGGCTTGGAGCAGCCCTTGCAGGGCGCCCCGCTGTTGCTGGTCCAGCTCGATGTGAACGGCTGGCAACAGCTCGACCAGTTCGAGGAACTCAAGCAGCGCTGATCGCCACTCACGGATCGGCGGCGCCTGGAGCACTCGGCGGAGCCGACCAGCAGCCCATGCGTGCGCTGACCGTGTCGGCTCGACCCCGAGCATCTCCAACGCGCGCAACGTCGCCCAACCGATCCGCAGCGTCGCAAAGCCACCATCATCCTGCTGCAACGTGCGCAGCCACGCAGCGGTCAGCTCGGGGGCCGGGACCTCGCGGCCGACCAGTCGCAACGACTCGAGCGCAGCCAGAGTGTCGGGAGCGTTCGGCTCATCAACACCCCATTCGGGCGTGCGGTAGAAGCAGAAACCACCCGTCGGGGTCTGACGGTCGAGCACGTAGCGGGTGAGCGCCTCACGGTCAAGCGAGTGCATGGGCGCCGAGCCGCTGCCATCCGCGATGGACGCGCCAGGCTGCGAAGTGGCTCCGGGTCGAGATGGGTTAGCAGCGGGGAGTGACACGTCATCACCCATTCAGTCAAGCTAATCGGCACAGGGTGCGCTGAAAGGAGCGCTGACTACCGACTCTGATAAGTAGAAAGCCGCCGGGCGGAACGGCAGGCGGCAATCCGGCCAGGTGAGGCAGCCGGTCGCCGTTTCAGTGTCCCGGCGCTCTGATCTTGGGCTCGTTGATCCCTGTGGCGGCCGGCATCGCTGGCGGGATCTGTGGTTTGTTGATGAAGCGCTCGGCCGCGGCCGCACAAGTGGCGTCGAGTGCGGTGGCACGGGTGGCCTGAGTGGCTTGGGGTTGGCTCTGGCGACCGGTGCCAGGGGTCATCAGGCAGATCAGCCAGGGGCGGTGCCGCGCAGTTGTACAAGTCGGAGAACGGGCGGTCGACCGCCCGGATCTGCCGATGCGTGGCCGGCCTGACCACCGGTCCGACCGGGGAGAGCATCCCAAGGCCCGCACAGGCGGGCCTTTCAGTGGGCGATACTGGGCTCGAACCAGTGACCTCCACCATGTCAAGGTGCGGCTTGCTGCATAAAACCTAGAAATACCGCCAAATCACGGAGCTCAAATCAGGCGTAAATACAGCCGATTTGATGCGTTTGGTAGCCATGGTGGTAGCCATGGAGATCGTGGTAGCCACGTGGTAGCCATGGGTCGGGCGATTTGAGTAAAGTCCGCTTTCGCGATACAGCGGACTCCTTCCGGTTGCATCCACGACGGACTCCAGGACGCAGAAACGGAGCACCCAAATGCCAGTTACACGACCGCTGCCGGTACCGACGCTCAAGGTCAGGGCACACACGGCAGCTGACGGGCGCGTCACGGTTCACTACGACGCGCTGTTCCGGTGGCAGGAGCGGAAGGTCTGGAAGCGGATTGGTCCCGCATGGCTCGAGCCGGATGGAGTCGGTGGCTGGCGCAAGCGCAAGGGCAGGATGCCCGATGGCTTCTTTGGCGAGGCGAGCGCGCACGTCCGCGCCGCGGAGCTGGTCCGTGAGTACGTCGCAGACGCTCTGCGAGGGGAGCGGGTCGAGGCCGAGCGCCTGGCAGCGCCAATCACGTTCCGTCGTGTCGCCGATGATTACATGGCTTGGCTTGAGCGGGAGGATCGCGCCAAGCCCGCGACGCTTGCCAACTATCGCTACATGCTCGCCGAGCCCGGGACGCGCTGGAGGCGAGGTGCCGGCTCCGCGCCGGCCTACATCATCTCCGCGCTCGGCGAGCGTCCGGCGGCGGAGATCACGCCGGGGGAGGTGCGCCTGCTGCTCGACCGCATCGCCGCCACCGGTGCCGCGCCGGCGACGGTCAATCGCCACCGCGCGCTCATCTCCACGATCTTCACCTATGGGGTGAGGCGCGCCAACGGCTACCGGCTCGAGCGCAATCCGGTGCTGGAGGTTGAGCCGCGACGGGAGGCGGGGCCGGCGCCATTGACCTTCTACAGCGTCGAGCAGGTCGAGGCTGCGGCGCGCGCGATGCACGATGGGCTCCACCGCCGCCCATTGCGCCAGCGGCCGGTGACAGACGCCGAGCGCGCACGGTGGGCGGCCGAGGACGCGCGTGATGCGGAAGCGGTACGCGTGAGCGCATACTGCGGACTGCGGCAGGGAGAGCTTCTCGCGCTGCGCTGGGCGGACGTCGATTGGGCGGGCTCGAAGCTGACTGTCAGCCGCGCACTCAGCGCCCGTAACGTCACGGCGACCAAGAGCCGCCGCGTGCGGACGGTGCCGCTATCTGACCAGGCGGGAGCCGCGCTTGCACGCCTGGCCCAGCGGACGGACTTCACCGCTCCGGGCGAGTACGTGTTCTGCGACCTCGCGCACGGTCGGTTGCTGGACGGCTCGGCGCTTCGCCGTCGCTTCAAGGCCGCTACCGCCGCGGCGGGCCTGCCCGTGCTGCGCTGGCACGACCTGCGCCACACGTTCGGGTCATTGCTCATCGTCGGCGGCCTCGATCTTGTGACCGTGCAGAGCGCCCTCGGCCATTCCCGGATCACGACCACGAGCCGTTACCTGCATGCCAGGCCCGCTCATGAGCAGGCGGCCGCGTTTACCACGGCCTTCACCCCGGCGGCTCCAGCGACCCCGCTCGTAGGCCGTTCAGCGGTACGTGCGGGGGCGGTGCGCTGATTGGCTTCCCGTCGATGAAGAAGGCCTTCGCGCTCCTGCGGGTGCTCATGCGTCAGCCACTGGGCTACACGGAGGTGCGCCGGTCAGGGTGCCTACCGCAACCGACGCGCCCTGTCGCCGCGCGAGGTCCCGCGGGGCCTCGTGGACCACGTCGGCGCTGAAGCATCCGAGGCGCTGGCTCCACGCTGGTCAAAGGTCATGCAGACTCGGATCCTTCACCATCCAGGCCGCTGAGGTGCGTTTATCGGGCCAGGTGCCGGACATCCCGGGCTTGGTCGGTGGCGCCGACGCGTCCGATCAAGCGGAGGCCGTCCCGCCGCTTGATGCGCGCCCAGATGTGATGCCGAGGAATGCCGCAGATCCGCTCCCGAGGGCGTGACTTCTGAGCATTTTGTCCCCGCCGTCGCGAGCGCCGTACGGCCCGCGATTTCCGCCGAACGGCAGCGCCGCTGAGGCGTGTGGATTGGGCGCCGGTGCTTCGCGTCGCATTGAGCGTGTTGCCGCGTCGACTAGGAGGTTGGTGTTTTTCGACGGGGGTTTCCGTCCGACCCTCAAGTAATACTTGAGGGTATGAGCTTAGGGTTATCGCCACGCCAGCCGGACATGTTCGCGACCACGACCGAGTTCGTGGGGCCGAGGATCGGACGGGATTCGATCTATGGGCTGCTGCACCGTGAGTGCTTTGAGCTGTTTCCGGATGAGATGTTCGCCGACCTGTTTATGGATATTGGTCGCCGGTCGGTGCCGCCGATGATCGTCGCGGTTGTGATGGTGTTGCAGCGGCTGGAGGGCTGCTCTGACCGTGAGGCTGTGGACCGGTTCGCCTATGACTTGCGCTGGAAGTACGCGGCCGGCGGGCTGGATTTCGACTACCCGGGGTTCGTACACACGGTGCTGGTCGATATGCGCGCCCGGCTCAGGGTCTCTGAGGATCCCGACCGGATCTTCAACGTGACCTTGCAGGCGGCCAAGCAGGCGGGGCTGGTTGGCCGCCGCCGGGTGCTGGACTCGACCTGTTTGTTTGATGCGGTCGCGACGATGGACACGGTCACGTTGATCCGCTCGGCGATCCGTGGGGTGCTGGCTGCTTGTGACGCTGAGGTGGCGCTGGAGGCTCGTGGGGTGCTGGGCCGCGATGATGACTATCTCAAGGCTGGGAAGCCGTCCTGTGATTGGGATGACCGGGCCGCGCGTGAGGAGCTCGTCGATGCGCTCGCTCGTGACGCCTACGCGCTGTTGGGCATGCTGGACGGCGATCGGCTGGACCCGGTACTTGAGAAGGCAGCCGAGTTGCTCGCGACGGTCGTCGGCCAAGACCTGGAGGCCGGTGATGATGGCGTGTTCCGGATCGCCAGGCGGGTCGCGAGGGACCGGGTGATCTCCACCGTCGACACCGACGCCCGGCACGGACACAAAACCAGCGCTCACGGGTTCGACGGCTACAAGGGCCATGTTGCGGTGGACCCGGACTGCGAGCTGATCGTCTCCACCAGCGTGACGGCCGGCAACGTCGGCGACGCCGCCGCGGTCACAGACCTGCTCGCCGATGACCTCCCACCGACCGCCGAGACCGCCGAGACCGCCGAGACCGCCGAGACGATGATGGTCGAGTCAGTGCTTGAGGTTTATGGTGACAGCGCCTACGGGACCGGGCCGGTGCTCGAGGACCTGGAGGCTGCAGGGGCTGTGGCGTATCTGAAGACCCAGCCTGCCCGCGCGCCGGGTGGCCGGTTCCCGAAGACCGACTTCCAGATCGATTTGGACGCCCTGACGGTAAGCTGCCCGGCTGGTCACACCGTTGCTGCCCGCCCGGTCAAAGACGGGCGCACAGCCCGGTTCGGGAAGCTTTGCGCCGACTGTCCACTCGCCAGTCAGTGCACCGCCTCGCGGCGGGGACGGACGATCCATCTCGGCAAGCACGAACGCCAGCTCGCGGCCGCCCGCGCCCACCAGACCGACCCGGCCTGGAAGAGCGCCTACACCAGCACCCGCCCGAAGGTCGAGCGCAAGATCGCGCACCTAATGTTCCGCAAACACGGCGGCCGTCGCGCCCGGGTGCGTGGCCACACCAAAGTCGCCGCCGACTTCGCACTGCTCTCAGCCGCCGTGAACCTCGCCCGCCTCAGCCTGCTCGGGCTCGAGCGCCAAACCAGCGGATGGGCGATCAGCACAGCCTGAAAAACGGCACACAACCCACCAGCACGCGCCAAACATCGACACCCAGCACCCCAGGCCCGGCTCCTACGCAACGATCCCGTCCCCGACGCGCAGCAGAAGACCGCGAAGCGGCCGCCCTCGTCGGAGACAAACCCAGGGAAAGCGCCAGCTCTCCCTCCTTCAAAAGCCAGTTCTACACCAGCCTCCTAGGGCGAGACGAGAGTCAGGCAACAGCCCCGTCTGGACCCCGCATAACCCGAAAGTCGTAGGTTCGAATCCTGCCACGCTACTCAAACAAAGTGCGCATTGGCGTGACTGTTCAGGTGGGGAGGTAGAAGGGAAAGCCTGGCGAACGTTGTTATGTGTCCGGTGGCCGGCCGTCCTATGCGCAGCTTGCCGCACTGGTTGCTGAGCAGGCCGCGGTGATCGGGCGGTTGGAGGCGGAGGTCGCTGAGCTGAGGGTGGAGGTCGCTGAGTTGAAGCGGCGGTTGTCGCAGAACTCACGGAATTCGTCACGGCCGCCGTCCTCAGACGGGCTGTCCAAGCCGCCGCCGCAGAGTTTGCGGCGTCCGTCTGGCCGCAAGCCGGGAGGTCAGCACGGTCATCCGGGCGGGCGTCTGGAGCAGGTCGCTGTCCCGGACCGGGTTATCGATCATGTCCCGTTGGTGTGCGGTGGCTGTGGGGGCGAGCTGGGCGGGGCGGTTGATGTTGGTCACCGGGTTCGGCAGATGTTCGATCTGCCGCACGTCCGGTTACACGTCACCGAGCATCGCGCGCACGCGCTCCGCTGTGGTTGTGGGCATGAAACGACGGGCGTGTTCCCTTCGACGGTCACCGCGCCGGCGGTCTATGGGCCGAGGGTCCGGGCGTTGGGCATGTATCTGGTCGGCTATCAGCATCTGCCCTACGCCAGGGCGGCGGCGCTGCTCTCGGACTGGCTCGACGCGCCGGTCTCGACCGGCACGCTGGCCGCGTTCATCGCTGCTGGCGCTGAGGACCTAGCCCCGTTTCTGGATGATGTGCACGCGCAGATCACCAGCGCCGATGTCGTTCATTTCGACGAGACCGGTGCTCGGACCGCGGGGAAGCTGCGGTGGTTGTTCTCCGCGAGCACCGACCGGGCGACGTTCTTCGCTTTGCATGACAGGCGTGGCTATGACGGACTTGAGCACGCCGGGGTGCTCCCGGCCTTCAGCGGTGTCGCGGTCCATGACGGGTTCAAGCCCTACCGCGACTACACCAACCTCACCCATGCCTTGTGCAACGTTCATCACCTCCGGGAGCTCCTCGGCGTGATCGAGCAGGCCGACGGTGATCCCCGGCAGGAATGGGCTGTGCGGATGGACCTGTTCCTGTGCAAGCTCCACGTGACTGTCGCTCACGCCCGCCAAGCCGGCCTGGGCCAGTTCGACCCCGAGCAGCTGACCAGGATCACGACCGCCTACCAGCAGATCATCATGCTCGGACACCGCACCAACCCGGCCGCCACGGTCAAGACCGGCAAACGCGGCGTGATCCGCCAGACCCCAGCCCGGAACCTGCTCGTCCGTTTGGACCGTGACCAGGACGCGGTACTGCGCTTCGCCACCGATTTCCGGGCCCCTTTCGATAACAACCAGGCCGAGCGAGACATCCGCATGATCAAGCTGCAACAGAAGATCTCCGGATGCTGGCGAACCATCAGCGGTGCCGAGCGATTCCTCGCTATCCGCTCCTACCTCAGCACCGCGACCAAGAACCACCAGCCAATCCCCGTGGCCCTGACCGCTCTCGCCTGCGGGCAACCCTGGCTACTACCAGTCGCCGCCAGCCCCTAAAACCCTGCCCCAGCCTGACCTGAACAGTCACCATTGGCGGGCCTTTTGTCGTGCAACACTGGTGCATACAGTAAACCTTCACTTTGGCTACCACCCTTGGCTGCGAAGTGATTTTCATCCGAATTGCTCTTCGGGCCCGTTTGCGGCCCGGTTTTCGGGTCGAACGGCCCGAAGGTTGTAGGTCTCCCACCTCGGCGTTTTTGCCGAGGATGGCGTCGGTCGCGGCCGTACGCACGGGCGTGCATCAGCAGTGGTACAGGACCGGCGGCCGTATGCCGATGTGGACGCAATGAGCGCTGCGGATCTGGGCAAGCGGTTGCGGCTGTCTCGCAGCGATGTCTGCGTTGTCTGCGGCCGCCAGCTTGAGGCTGGGGCTGAGGCCCTCTGGCACCGGGGAGCGCGTGTCGTGACCTGTCTGGGATGCAGCCTCGATCACGAGCATGTGGTCGCCGGCGAGGCCGGTGCGAGCGCCCTGCGGGAATACGAGCGGCTCAAGCAAGGCCGAGAGGATTACGCGCGCAGGAAGTTCGGGGTGCTGGGCGTGGCGCTTGCGAGGGTCATCGATCCGCCTGCGAGGACTCAGGCGTGGAAGCGCGGTGGGGAGGGGGAGCGGCGTGTCGGCGCGCGGTTGGAGAAGCGCTTGGCCGGCAGCGAGGTCAGGCTTCTTCACGATCGGCTCGTGCCAGGCGCCGGGGGACGCAACATCGATCACATCGCGATCGGCCCTGGTGGCGTGACCGTGATCGACACCAAGAACTATCGCGGCAAAGTTCGGGTGCAGCGTATCGGTGGCCTCTTCGCCCCTCGGCGCAGCATCCTCTCGATCAACGACCGTGACCAGACAAGGCTTCTCACGGGCGTCGAAAGACAGGTCGAACTGCTCCGAGCCGCTCTACATGCCGCGGGCGAGGAAGGAGTGGAGGTTCGCGGCGTGCTCTGCTTCGCGAATGTCGATGGGCTGCCCTTGCTCGGGCATCTCAGCGTGCAGGGGATCCTGATCGACGGCACACGGGCCGCGGCAAAGCTCGCGCGTTGGCCCGGGCCGCTGAATGTTGAGCGCGTCGAGCGGATCTGGGCGCCGATTGGGAAGACCTTCCCGCCGGCATGAACCGCGCTCACCGGCGCGACGCCGACACACACGAACGAGAGGGCCTGGCATGAGGATTTTGGCGATGGTCGCGGGTGTCGCGGTCGCGGCCCTCGGTGGCACGGTTGGTGTTGCGGACAGGAGCGCCGGGCGTGCCGCGGACCCGCGCTCGGTGAGCGCTATCGACACCGGCCACGCACGCGCGATCGCGCGGCGCTCACGCGCGGCGACGCTTGTGTCCGTGAGGTTGGCCGCCCTGGGAGGCAGCGTGACCTCACCGCGCGGGCCCTACCGGGCGCGCCCGACGAAGATCGCGTTCGATCTCGGCGGCTACTACGGCGCCGGTACCAAGGGCCTGTGGATCGACCATCTCAAATGGGTTGACTGGGGCCAGCCGGTCGCCTACGCGAGCGGTATCGTCCATGCGCGCGTCTGGCCAGGACATAGCTTCGTCACCAGAGCGGGCGGGATCATGCTCGACCAGCTGCGCACCTGCGGCAGCAAGCCGACGTCTTACTACACCGCCGCGTCGATGGACGTCCCGGACGGCTTTCCGCAGAACACCGAGTCAACGGCCACGGCTATCGGCGAGCAGGCGCTCACACCCTGCTCATAGGTCTCACAAGCTACGCCGCGACTTCCGGTCATGCGGTCACATCCTTCGGTGCGTGCGCCTCAGGCTCAGTGCATCGCCTCGCGCTGTTGGTCGCCGATCCGCAATGCTCGCGGAATGACGCTCGGTCGCCAACGCGCTCGTCTCGGAATGCACCGGCAGGCGTCGAAAGCGATCGCGACTTCCTCACGATCCCGTGAGGGCGGCCCAGAGGCAGGGGCGGAGGAGCCGCTAAGAGATGAGGTTCCGACTGGTGCCAGGTGTATAAGCCGAGGACGATGCCATCCGCTCTCAGCAGGCTGAATCGTGAACTGTTTCGTCTCTCGCCCCATGACAACCAGCTGATTCTGGCTGTGACGGTAGCGTTGACCGAGGCGCAGGAGAGCCGTTCAGATCCCGTGTTGGGCATCACGTCCGACTATCTGTGGTCGTGGTACCTGGACTGCATCAGCATAGACGAGAACCATCCGAACCTGGATCATTTGTGGCCGTCACAGCGGGCGATGCAGCAGGCGCTTCGTCGGATGATGGAACGTGGCCTTTTGCGGGGCACGGTTGACCCGATTGTTGGGAGCGGCCCGCTGTTGTGGAGGGCGACTACGGCGGGCGGCAGATACCTCGGGGACCGCCGCGCGTTCGCGTATTGGGTCAACGGGCATTAGCTGCGCTGCGCACCGATGCCGATTCGCGGACAAACTGACGACTTCGGCGTCCCGCTGAACATCTTGGGCCGTCACCCCGAGGAGTTCTTCTCGATCATGGGCCGCATCGTCACGCTGTCGGCGACCCTGGAGCACCAAGTGCTGATCTTCTACCAGTATCTCGTCGGGCGCGATCAGAACGCATACACCGACTGGCCGATATCCAAGCTCATCCGATCTGCGCGTAAGGAGCTCGAGCGGCTGCCGGCGCCAGATGCGGACCTCGCCCGGGAGTGGCTGAAGGAGGCGGATGTGATCAGGAAGCTCCGAAACGAGTACGTGCACAACCTGTGGCCCGCCCAGAGTGGCGGCCGGTTGTTCGGGTGGTCACCGAGCAACAACGAGAAGTCAGTGATGACGACCGAGAAGACAATGGACGATATGCGTGCCGACTTGGACCGGCTCATCGAGCTGCTGAGGGTGCCGCGGCTGCATCGGATCCAAGGGCTGGTGTCGGGTGGGCGGCATCTACAGCGATGAAACGGTCCGCATATGAACGTACGCGATCTTGAGGCTACGGTTCGCCGGTTCGCCAGCGACTACGGCGTCTTGCTGGTCATGGCGCACTGGATGGCCGAACACGGCGAGTTCGATAGGGCGGGGGTAACCAGCACTTACGGCCCAGCCACGCCACGAACTCTGAAGCGGTTCTGCGATGCCGGGTTGATCGAGAACAAGTCGCGGCCGAAAGGTCGCGGCAAACGTCGGACGTACTACACGATGCCGGATTACGTGGAGATCAGGCGGATCGTCGAGAGCGCTGGTTGGCGGATCGACGCTAGCCAGTCGCGAATCTCAGTGCGACGTCTTTAGCAGCGCTTCGGCCGTTTCGTAATCGGCCGGTTCGGCAGTTCCGGCAGCAAGTTTCTCGATTACCTGTGCAGCGCTCCCGATCCAAAGCCGCTCGCGGTCCTGCGTCCCGTTGGCTTGCATCGTCTGCTCGTGAGCGAGGCGTTCGATCAGCCGCAGGTCGTCCGCCGTTGGCTTTGCCTCGTCTGCCATGTCCCCGTCATCCTGATCGCGGTTAGCGGGTTTCCGTGGTGGGCTTTAGTCCGCTACCAGCCCGCCCGACGCAGAAGCTCCGCCACGCTTCGAGGCACCCGTCCATCAGGTCGTCTATCTCGTAGAGCTCGGCTGCGTCGTCGCTGCGCCGCTTGATCGCCAGGAGCCGCCACCGCCAGCCGGTGGGCGAGTCGGGTGCGTACTCGCGCAACAGCCCCACCCGCTCTGTGCGCTCCGTGGCCTTCAGTGTTAGGTGCTTGGAGCCGTTGGCCACGTCGCGGCACAACCGCAGCGCGGGCGTCTCGCTGATCAGCGCGTCGAGCTCTTCCTTGGTCGCCGTGCCCGAGTTCCTGAGCCAGTCGCGCAGGTGATACGACGACTGGAAGAACGCCAGCAGGAAGTCCTCCGCGTCTGCCGAGCCCGCGTTGATCTCGATTCGCGCTCGCCGATGCCAGCGCTCATGGACAGCCCCCGTTTGTCGGTCCACCACGAGTGAGAGTGTGGGTGGATGTGACGGCCGGGAAGTTAGCGTGACTGGCGGACGGACAGCTTGGGGTTGCTGCCGCGG
>JAJZID010000032.1 GCA_021810705.1 Actinomycetes bacterium | reverse complement strand
CGCGTCCGGTACGCCCGGCCAACTGCGTGATCAGTGCGAAGGTGCGCTCCTCGGCGCGAAAGTCGGGGAAGCGCAGCGTCTGGTCGGCGTCGACCACGACACCGAGCCCGACATCGCGGAAGTCGTGGCCCTTGGCGACCATCTGCGTGCCGACCAGAACTCCGCTCGCGGCGGCTTGAAAGCGCTCGAGGATTCGCGCGCGCGCGTCGATCCCGGCGGCGTCGGCGTCCAGGCGCATGATCGGGAAGTGCTCGTCGCCCAGCGCCTGCTCAAGCTCGTGCTCAAGCCGTTCGGTGCCGGCGCCGTGACGCGAAAGCGAGACCGAGCCGCAGTCGGGGCAGCGGTCGGGGACGCGCTCGCGGTGGCCGCAGTGGTGGCATGCCATGTAGCCGCCCGCGCGGTGCAGCACGAGCGCCACCTCGCAATGCGGGCACATCCAGGTTCGCCCACAGGAGCCGCAGGATAGGAAGTTAGACCAGCCACGGCGGTTGAGCAGGACGATCGCCTTGCCGCCCTCGCGCCGGCAGTCTGCGAGCGCCAGGCGGGCCTGCGGGTGCAGTGGGTTGTGCAGCCCGCGCATGTCGAGGATCTCGACCGCCGGCATCAGGCCACCGTCAACGCGGTTTGTCAGCAGCAACCGTCGGGCGCCGAACACGGTCTCCGGCCGTGGTGTGGCGCTGCCGTAGACGAGCAGCGCGCCGTGCTCGAGCGCACGGTGCGCCGCGACCGTGCGCGCGTCGTAGCGCGGATCGCCCTCGTGCTTGTAGGAGCTCTCGTGCTCTTCGTCAACGACGATCAGACCGATGTCGGACAGCGGCGCGAACACGGCGGAGCGCGCACCGACACAGATGCGCGCCGCCCCGCTGGCCAGCCGCAACCACTCCTCGTAGCGGCGGCCGTCGCTCATGCCCGAGTGCATCACGGCCACAATCTCACCGAAGCGCGCAGTGAAGCGGGCGAGCGCCTGCGGCGTGAGCGCGATCTCGGGCACCAGCACGAGCACATTGCGGCCCGCGCGCAACACGGCCTCGGCCGCCTGCAGGTAGACCTCGGTCTTGCCCGAGCCGGTGACGCCGTGCAGGAGCAGCGGCGCTTTCCCGGCGGGTTCGTGCGCCAGCGCGTGGCGGATCTCTGAGAGCGCGTCCTGCTGCTCAGCCGTCAGCGGCAACGGCGCCGACGCGGTGCTCGAGACCTCAAAGCGCGGCAGCTGACGCGGCACCGCCGCGCGCTCCAGCGACACCAGGCCACGGGCCTCGAGCCGGCGCAAGAGCGGCGTTCCGAGCTCGGCCGCGGGCCGTGGGCCGGCCGCGAGCACGGCCAGCGCCTCGCGCTGGCGTGGCCCCAGCGGCGGGCTGAGGCTGAGCGTGCCGGTTGTCATCTCCGCCCCGGCCGCGGTCAGCGAGGCGATCAGCAGCCGCCGTTCGCGGACGCCGCGCAGCGCGCCCGGCGCCAACAGCACCTCAAGCGCCCGCGCGGGCGTCGAACAGTACTCGTCGGCAAGCCAGACGGCGAGCCCCACCAGCTCGGCCGGCAGCCTGGCGTCCAGCAGCTCGCTGGCGACGGCCAGCCGCTGCGCCGGCAGCTCGGAGCGCTCGGCGAGCTCGGCAATCACCGCCGACAGCGTGCGCCCCGCGAAGCGCACCCGCAACAGCGAACCGACGCCGACGCCGCGATCGACAAGCTCGGGCGCCAGCAGATAGTCGTAGAGGCCCGTGATCGCGCGGGTCTTCGTCAGCGGGACTACGCGCGCGATCAAGCGACGCTCGCTATCGCTGCTCCCGTGCGCCCGCGCGCCCGCGCCGCTCCTTGCGCTCGACGAAGTCGATCATCAGCGGGATCCCCTCCATGCGATAGCGCTCGCGCATGCGGTTCTCCAGGTAGTAGGCGTAGTCGCGCGTGACCATGGCGTGCGAGTTGACCTGGATCGAGAAGCGTGGCGGCCGCTCTCCCGTCTGCGTCATGTAGATCAGCTTCAGCCGCTGGTTGCGGTGCCGGGCGCCGCTGGCGGCCGGTGGCTGACGCGCCGCCACCACGTCGGCGATGAAGCGGTTCAGCTCCGATGTCGCGATGCGTCCGGCCCGGCGGTCGGCCAAGCCAACCGCCTCCACCAGGATCCGCTCCACGTTGCGCCCGGTCTTGGCGCTGGCGGTCAGCACACGCGGGCGCAGGCGCAGCTTGCGAGAGACCCGCACGCGCTCGGCGTCGAGCTCGTCGGGGCCGATGCCCGCCTGCCCGTCGGCCTGCAGATCCCATTTGTTGAGCACCAGCGCCGTGGCGCAGCCGGACTTCATCGCCATCTCGGCGACACGCAGGTCCTGTGCCGTGACCCCGTCACCGGCGTCACAGACCACGAGTGCCACGTCGGCACGCTGTGCGGCCCGTTCGGAGCGCAGCGCCGTGTAGTACTCAAGCGACTCCCCCACCTTGGCGGCGCGCCGCAGCCCGGCCGTGTCAACCAGCATGAGCGAGCGCCCCTCAAAACGCATCGGCAGATCGATCGCGTCGCGGGTGGTGCCCGCCTGGTCAGAGACGATCACCCGGTCGGAGCCGAGAAAGCGGTTGACCAGCGAGGACTTGCCGACGTTGGGGCGCCCGATCAGCGCCAGGCGCACGGGCTCGTCGGGGTCGGGCTCGCGGTCGTGCTCCGGGCCGGCGGCGACGATGCGGTCAAGCAGATCACCGCTGCCGAGGCCCTGAGCGGCGGAGACGGCCACAGGCTCCCCCAGGCCCAGCGAGTGAAACTCGTGCGCGAGCGCCAGGTCACGGACCGAATCGACCTTGTTGGCGGCGACCATCACGGGGATCGCGACCCGGCGCAGGAGGTCGGCCATGTCCAGGTCGCCGGCGCGCACGCCGGCACGCGCATCCACGACCAGCACCGCGACGTCCGCGTCGGCGAGCGCCTCGCGCGCCTGACGCTGGATCTGGCGGGCGAGATCGTCGCGCTCCTCGAGGTCGACGCCACCGGTGTCAACCAGCGTCAGCTCACGGCCGTTCCACTCGGTGGTGACCTCCTTACGGTCACGGGTGACCCCGGAGCTCTCGTGCACAACGGCCTCACGGCTGCCGCTCAGCCGGTTGACCAGCGAGGACTTGCCGACATTCGGGTATCCGACGATCGCGACCTTCATCTGCAAGCCGAGGCTAGCGGCCCGCGGCAAGCGCGACGATCCGGGCCACCACCTGCTCGGGCGTAAGGCCGCTTGAGTCGATCACAATCGCCCCGGCAGCGGGGCGCAGCGGCGCCTGTTCACGGGTCTCATCGCGCTCATCGCGCTGCCGTTGTGACGCGAGCACGGCCGCGGCGTCAAGACCGAGCTCGGCCGCGCGCCGACGCGCACGCTCGTCCTCGCCCGCCGTCAGATAGACCTTGACCTCCGCCTGCGGCGCGACGACCGTGCCGATGTCGCGTCCCTCCGCCACCCAGTCGCCGTGCTCGAGCAGGCGGCGCTGGGCGTCGGTCAGCTCCCGGCGGACGTCCGGGTCGGCGGCCACCTGTGAGGCCCGTGCCGAGACCTCCGGGGCGCGGATCGCATCGGTCACATCCTCGCCGTCCAGCAGCACGCGCTCGCCGAGCTCGATCCGCACGCCGGCGGCCAGCTCGGCCGCCGGCGTGGCGCTGCGCAGGCTGGCGAGTGCCACGCAGCGATACATCGCGCCGGTGTCCAGGTAGCGCAGGCCGAGCGCCGCCGCCACCGCACGCGCCACCGTCGACTTACCGGCCCCCGAAGGCCCGTCGATCGCGATCACCATCAGCCCTGCTCCAGGCTGACCGACGCGCCGGTCAGCTGCCACAGGTCAAAGAACTCCGGACAGGTCTTGGCGACCACGGCAGGCTCCTCGATCAGCACCGGCACGCGGAGGCCGATCAGCGCGAAGGCCATCGCCACGCGGTGATCCTCGTAGGTCTCGATGCGCACGTCCGGGCGTGGCGTGCCGGGGTGGATGCGAATGTGCTCGGGCCCCTCCTCGACACCGATGCCGAGCCGCCTCAGGTTCTCAGCGCAGGCGGCAATACGGTCGGTCTCCTTGACGCGCGCGTGACCGATGCCGGTGATGGTTGTGGGGCCGTCGGCGAACACGGCCACGCAGGCGAGCGTCATGAACACGTCGGAGCTGCCGTTCATGTCCGCCTCGATTCCGCGCAGTTGCGACGGCCCGCTGAGCTCGACGCTGGCGCCGTCGCTGACGGTGGCGCCCATGCGCTCAAGCAGCGTGACGAGCTCGATGTCGCCCTGGGCGGTGCGGCGGCGGTCAAGCCCCGTGAGCCTGACGGTCGCCGGCTTCAGCGCCGCGGCGGCCAGGAAGTAGGAGGCGGTTGAGGCGTCCGGTTCAACCGTGAACTGAGCGGCCCGATAGCCGCCGCGCGCGACCGTGATTGCACCCGGCTCGACGCGCGGCGTCGCGCCGAAGGCGCGCATCGCCTCCAGTGTGAGCTCCAGGTACGGTCGGCTGACGAGCGTCTGGAACTGAAGCGTCGTGTCCTCGCGGGCAAATGGGGCCGCCATCATCAGCCCGGAGAGGAACTGGCTCGAGATCGAGGCGTCAACCGGGACCGTGCCGCCGTCCAGCCCATCCGCGTCGATCACCAGCGGAAACGCCTCGCCGGTGATGCGCGCGCCCTGCTGACGCAGGGCGGCCAGCACCGGTCCGAGCGGCCGGCGGCGCAGCTGCTGGTGCGCGTCGAGGCTGAAGCTGCCGCTGCCAGCGGCCAGCATCGGCACCAGGAAGCGACCGACGGTCGCGCCCATGCCGCAGTACACCTGCGCCTGGCCTGATGGCGGCCCGCCGAGGCCCTCCACCTCCCAGCGCACCGTGCCGTCATCGCCGGTGCGCTCGCTGATGCCAACGCCGAGCCTGCGCAGGGCGTCGCGCATGGCCCGGGTGTCGTCGGCGTCGAGCCCCTCGCGCAGCGTGGAGCGCCCGGCGGCGACGCCCGCCAGCAGCAGCGCCCGGTTGGTGATGCTCTTGGAGCCCGGCACCCTGACCGTGAAGCGCTCGAGCGTCCGGCCCGGGGCCACCCGGGCGAGCCCGCTCACGGGCTGATCCTCGCGCGGGCGGCGGCGGCACGGTCGCTGAAGCGCCGCAGGCCGTCCCGGTCGCCGCGCTGCAGCAACGACCGCACCGCGGTCAGCTCGCTGATCGCCTCGGCGATGGCGGCGTCAAGGGCGAGGCGGTTGTCCAGAAAGATGTCGCACCACAACTCGCTGTTGGCGCCGGCGACGCGGGTGCCGTCGCGGAAGCTCGGGCCCACCGCGAGCTCGCTGTCGCTCGCGGGCAGCCCGTTCACCAGCACGTTTGCGAAGACATGGGGCAGGTGCGAGACGCTGGCCATCAGGCGGTCGTGGCTGGCTGCGTCGATCGTAAGCGGTCTGGCGCCAAGGCCCTCGACGAGCGCGCGCACGGTCGCGAGCGTCGCAGGCGCAGTCGCCGGCCCGGGTGTCAGATACCAGGTGGCGCCGTTGAACATGTCGCCGCGCGCACCGGCGCTGCCGCGGCTCTCGGCGCCTGCCAGCGGGTGGCCGCCCACGAACCGGGGGTCGCTGACCGCCTCACACAGCGACCGTTTGGTCGAACCGACGTCGCTGATCACGCTGCCCGGCGCGGCCAGTCCAAGCACCGTCGCGGCGAGCTCCGGCAGGGCCCGGACCGGGGCTGCGAGGAAGACCGCGTCCGCTGTGGCGACGGCGTCGGCCAGCGGGCCGGCGCCGGAGTCGATCGCCCCGAGCGCGAGCGCCGCCTGCACGGCCTCCGGGTCGCTGTCCCAGCCGCAGACGTGTGCGCCCAGATGCTCGCGCGCCGCCAGCCCGAGCGAGGCGCCGATCAAGCCCAGTCCGACAACGGCGATCCGCAAGGGCGCCCTCAGCTCTTCTGCGCGCGGCGTGCGCGCGCGGCGGCGGCGAGCGTCTCGAGCAGCGCGACGGTGGTCTCCCAGCCGATGCAGCTGTCGGTGATCGACTGCCCGTAGGTGAGGCTCTCGAGCGGCCCGGCAACCTGCTTGCCCTCGACCAGGAACGACTCGACCATGACGCCGATGATCGTCCGTGACCCGGCCGCCACCTGCTCGGCGACCGCGACGGCGATCTCCGGCTGGCGCTCGGCCCGCTTGCCGCTGTTGTCGTGCGAGAGGTCGATCACCAGGCGCTGCGGCAGGTGCGCGCCGGCGAGCAGTTCGCCGGCCGCGGCCACCGCCTCGGCGTCGTAGTTTGGACCTGTCTTGCCGCCCCGCAGGATGATGTGACAGTCGCTGTTGCCACGGGTGTGCAGGATCGCCGAGCGGCCGTCGGCGTCGATTCCCGGGAATGCGTGACGGGCCGCGGCGGCCCGCACCGCGTCGACCGCCACCTGCACGTTGCCGTCGGTGCCGTTCTTGAACCCAACGGGCATCGACAGGCCCGAGCCGAGCTGACGGTGGATCTGGCTTTCGGTGGTGCGGGCGCCGATCGCACCCCAGGAGACGAGGTCGGAGATGTACTGCGGCGTGATCGGGTCCAGAAACTCGCAGCCGACCGGCAGCCCGAGCCCGAGCACCTCCAGCAGCAGCCGACGAGCCATGCGCAGGCCGCTGTTGACGTCGCCGGAGCCGTCCAGGTGCGGGTCGTTGATCAGGCCCTTCCAGCCGATCGTGGTGCGAGGCTTCTCGAAGTAAACGCGCATGACGACCAGCAGGTCCTCACGCAGCCGGTGAGCCTGAGCGCTCAGACGCTCCGCGTACTCGCGTGCGGCATCGACGTCGTGCACGCTGCAGGGGCCGACGATCACCAGCAGGCGGTCGTCGACACCATCGAGCACGGCGTGGGCGGCGGCGCGGCCGCGCAACAGCACGTCCAGCGGCTCGCCGTCAAGCGGCAGCTCGTCGAAGAGCTCCTGCGGCGTGATCAGGGGTACAAGGCGCTCGATCCGCTGATCGCGGACTGCGTCAGGCTGGCTGGCACGGATCACGGTCATCACGGCTGCCTCATACGGTGGCGTTTCATCGTCTGTGTCCTCTCGGGCTGCTGCACTGAATGTACGCAAAGCGGCGAGGTCGGGTTACGCCGCACTGGCGCGGATCGTGTGTGGCGCCCGGCTCCCGTGTGGGCCGCCGCGCGCCTGTGACGAGGACCCTGGGTTCTGCCAGCCGAGCGCCTAGCTAAATCGCCAGGCGTAATAGCGCGCGTACCAGGACCAGCCGAAGGTGTTGCGGACTGAATCGCTCATGCGCGTGAAACTCAGCCTATCACCGAGCGGCGCCCTGGCCAGTGCCAGCGGCGCCCAGCGCATCGAGCGCCGCCAGGAAGCGCGCGTTCTCGCTCTCAGATCCGACGGTCACGCGCAGAAAGCCGGGGCCCCCAAGCGCGCTGCCGCCGCGCACCAGCACCCCGTGCTCGCGCAGGGCCGCGACCACCTCGGCGTCCGCCCCCTCTTGCGAGATCCGGACCCAGAGGAAGTTCGCGTCACTGTCGGGCACCCAGTAGCCGCGCTGCGCAAGCGCCGCTGTGAGCCCGGTGCGGGCGGCGACCGTTGCCGTTACGCGCTGCTCGACCGCATCCTGATGGCGCAGCGCCTCAGTTGCTGCGGCCTGCGCGGCGGCACTGAGGTAGAAGGGCTGGCGAACCTGGTCGACGGCCACACGGAAGGACTCGCTGCCGCACAGCGCGTAGCCGACACGCAGGCCGGCGAGACCGTAGACCTTCGAGAAGGTGCGCAGCAGCACCAGGTTCGGGTGCGCCCCGAGCAGCTCGAGCGAGGCCAGCGGATCGCCGACGGTGAGCGAGAACTCTACGTAGGCCTCGTCGAGGATCACGCAGACATGGTCGGGGACACGCTGCAGGAACGCGGCGATGGCGCTCAGCTCAAGCGCGGTGCCGGTCGGGTTGTTGGGGTTGCAGAGGAGCACGAGCCGGGTCGCGACTGTGATCTCGGCGGCCATCGCCTCCAGGTCGTGGACCGCCTCACCGGTCAGCGGCACCTCGATCGCGCGCGCGCCGGACGCCGCCGCCAGATGCGGGTACATGCTGAACGACGGCCAGGCGTACACCAGCTCAGCGCCAGGCTCGAGCAGCGCCTCGCCGGCGGCAAGGAGCAGGTCACAGGAGCCGGCGCCGAGCGCAACCCGGGACGCCGGCAGGCCGTGGCGCTCACCGAGCGCATCACGCAGCTCGCGGTAGCTGGGGTCCGGATAGCGGTTTGCGCCGATCACCGCGCGGCGGGCCGCCTCAACCACCGGCTCAAGCGGTCCGAACACCGCCTCGTTGGAGGCCAGCATGGCGACGTCGGCGCCGAGGTTGTACCCGGTCGCCGCCGGGTAAACCGGGATCCTGCGCGTCTTCTGCGCGAACTCGATCGCCATCGACTCGAGACTACTGGGCCGAGTCCAGGTCCGAGCGCAGCACCCGCGCCGCGTTCAGATAGACGTGCGCCGGCACATGATCCTCATCGGCGTAGTAGTGCAGCAGCGTGCGCACGACGCGCGGCAGCGAGCCCGGCACCGGCACCTCGCGCGTGCACAGCAGCGGCACCCGGCTCAGGCCAAGCTGGCGGGCCGCCACGGCCGGGAACTCCGCGTCCAGGTCCGCGGTCAGGGTGAAGATGCAGCTGACCATCACCTCCGGTTCGAGGCCGTTGCGTGCGATCAGCTCGCGCATCAGCTCATCGGTGGCCTCGAGGATCGCGGCCGCATCGTTGCGAGCCACACTGTTTGCTCCGCGCAGCGCAAAGAGTCGTTGCATGGGCGGCGCATTGTGGCAGACGCGCCATTGCCGGGTCTTTATCGAAAGCTGACATGCTCCCGCGCGTGCCAATTGTGCTGCTGACAGCGCTCGGCGCGTTCCTGCGCTTCTTCGATATCGGCCACCAGGGCTTCTGGTACGACGAGTCCTACACCGTCTTTCTGGTCAAGCACGGCTCGGGCACGATGCTGGGCCTGATCCCGCAGCTCGAGTCAACGCCGCCGCTCTACTACCTGATCACCTGGGTCTGGGCGCGGGTCTTCGGGTTCAGTCCAGCCGCCCTGAAGTCGCTTTCGGCGCTGTTCGGGACGCTCACCATCCCGGTCGCCTACGCGGCCGCCCGCAAGCTGCTTGCGAGCCGCCGGTCAGCGCTCATCCTGACCGCGCTGGTGGCCTGCAACCCGCTGCTGATCTGGTATTCGCAGGAGACGCGCGCCTACGAGCTGATGGTGCTGACCTGCGCGCTCACCCTGTGGGCCTTCGCCTATGCGCTCGAGGATCCACGGCCGAAGTTCATGGCGCTGTGGGCGCTCGCCTGCGCGGTGGCGCTGGTCACCCACTACTACGCGGTGATCGCCGTCGTGCCGGAGGCGGTCTGGCTGCTCTACCGCCACCGGCGCACGCGGGCCGTCTCCTGGGCGCTGGCGGCGGTGGCCGCAACCGGCTTTGCCCTGCTGCCCCTGGCCCTGACCCAGAACCGCACCGGCAACAACAGCTGGATTGCCAACTCCTCCTACCTGCTGCGTCTGCGACAGGTGCCGGGGCTTTTCCTGCTCGGCCCCCAGACACACCTGCACACGCTGCTCGAGCTGCTTGCGCTCGCGACCGTGGCGCTGGCCTGCGTGCTGGTGGTGCGCGAGGCCCGCGGGCGCGAGCGGCGCGGCGCGCTGTTGGCCGGCGGCCTGGCGCTGGCGGGGTTTCTGATCGCCGCCGGGCCCGGTTACGACACGTTTCTGGGACGCAACCTGCTGCCGCTGCTGCTGCCGGCCGCGATCTTCGTGGCGGCCGGCCTGGGCGCCGCCCGCCGGCGCCTGCTGGGCCTTGGAGCGACCGCGCTGCTGTGCGCGATCGGAGTCACGGCGGTGATCAGCGTCGATACCACCTACGCCTTCCAGCGACCCAACTGGGCGCCGGTCGCCGCCGCCTTCGGGCGCTGGCCGGCAGCCGGCCAGAGCCGGCGCGACGGGCGCATCATCGTCGTGCAGTACAACTCGGGGATTCTGCCGCTCGACCTGTACCTGCCCGACCTGCACTACGCCAAGCAGAGCACCCTGCGTCGGATAACGCAGATCGACGTGGTCGCGGCGCTGCCGCACAGCGGCCTCGGCGGCTTCTGCTGGTGGGGCTCCGAGTGCAACCTGATCCCGTCGCGGCTGGACCGCCACTACGCGACCCCCGGCTTTCACGTGGTCGCCCGTCGCCACGTGCATGACTTCGGGATCCTCGAGCTGCGCGCCAACCGGCCCACGACGGTGCGCCTGAGCCAGGTCGCCGTACCAGTCAAGCGCAGGGCCACCAACGGCAAGCTCTACGTGCCGACCCATGCCCAGCTGCACGACGCGATGCTCGTCCAACAGGCCTGAGCGCGCGGCTCTGGCACCCTGAGCGGTGTGCTGAGCGAGGTTCACTCCCGCCGTCCGGTGCTCGCCGCCGTGGTTGCGATGACGGCGTTTGCCGCCGCGATCCGCCTCTACGGGATCGGTCATCAGGGCCTGTGGTTCGACGAGGCATACACGGTGATGCTCGTCAAGCTGCCGCTTGGGCGGATGCTCGCCACGATCCCGAAGACCGAGTCGACGCCCTACGCCTACTACGTTCTTGCCTGGCTCTGGACACGCGTCTTCGGGCACGGCGCCGTGGCGATCCGCTCGCTCTCGGCGCTGTTCGGCGTCGCGCTGGTGCCGGTCGCCTACCTGGTGGCGAAGCGGCTGCTCGCCAGCCGGCGCGCCGGCCTGGTGCTCGCGGCGCTGACCGCCTGCAATCCGCTGCTGATCTGGTACTCGCAGGAGGCACGGGCCTACGAGCTCTTGGCGCTCACATCGGCGCTCAGCCTGCTGGCCTTCGCCCACGCGCGCGAGCAGCCGACGCGGCGCGCGCTGGCAGCCTGGGCCCTGGCCAGCGCGCTGGCGCTCGCAAGCCACTACGAAGCGGCGCTGCTGGTGATCCCCGAGGCGCTGTGGCTGGCGGTCGTGCACCGCCGCCGTCCGGCCACCTGGGTGGCGCTCACGTTCCTAGCCGCCTGCGGCGGCGCGCTGCTGCCGCTGCTGATCAAGCAGACCGGCGAGCACAACGCCGCCTGGATTCGCAAGGCGCCGCTCGGCGCCCGCCTCGGCCAGATCCTGCCACAGTTCCTGCTCGGTACCGGCTCCTACGCGTACACGGCGCTGGCCATCTGCGGACTGGCTGTCTGCCTGGCAGCGCTGGTGCTGCTGGCCAAGTGCGGGCGGCGCGCGCAACGGCGGCGGGCGCTCGTGCCGGCGGCGCTGGCGCTGGCCGGCTTCGCGCTGGTCATGGCGATCGACGCCGCCGGAACCGACACGGTCATCACCCGCAACCTGCTGGCGCTCTGGCTGCCGGTGGCCCTCACGCTGGGCGCCTGCCTCAGCCTGCCCAGGGCGCGGCGCACAGGCCTGCTGCTGGCCGGTGTCCTGTGCGCGATCGGCCTGACCGCGACAGCCAGCGTCGCTGCCGACCCGACCCTGCAGCGGCCCGACTGGCCGGCCGTGGTGCGCGCGCTCGGCCCCTGGCCGAGCGCGCGCCAGCCGGCCGGTGCCACGCGCCTTGTGATCTTCCAGCGCAACGTGTGGCTTGAGTCGCTGACCGCCGTCTACATGCCCAACACCAGCAACCTGCGCCACGGCAAACCCCATCGGGTCACGGAGATCGAGATCGTCGCCAACAGCGCACCGCCGGGCTCCCGTGAGCACTGGCTGTGCTGGTGGGGAGCGGGGTGCAACCTCGAGCCCTCGCGACTGGCCGCCCACTACGACATCCCCGGCTTTCACGCCGTGTCCCGCACGCACGTGCGGCAGTTCACGATCCTGCGGCTCGTCTCCGCGCGTCCACGGCGCGTCTACCAGGGCCAGATCCTGCGTGCGCTGAGCCGGGCGGGCTCGCCGCTGTACGGGGTGTTGATCCAGCGGCCCTGAGCAGGCTCACCTCAGCGCTGGTCAGCTGCCGGTATCCGCCCACGGCCAGATCGCCGAGCACAAGCGGCCCGAGCCGCACACGCTCAAGCGCCAGCACCGGGTGACCGACCGCCTCGCACATGCGCTTGACCTGACGCTTGCGTCCCTCGTGGATCGTGAGCTCGAGCGTTCCGGGACTCACACGGCGCACCCGTGCGGGCGCCGTCCTGCCGTCCTCCAACTGCACACCGTCGCGCAGCAGCGCCAGCGCCCGTCCCCCCACCGGCCCGCCCTCCACACGCACCCGGTAGGTCTTCTCAACCCCGAAGCGGGGATGGGTCAGGCGGTGCGCGAGCGGACCGTCATCGGTCAGCAGGATCAGCCCTGTGGTATCGGCGTCAAGGCGGCCGATCGGGTACAGGCGTCGCCGGTCTTTGACGAGCGCAACCACGGTCGGACGTCCCTGCGGATCGCGCGCGGTCGAGACCACACCGGCGGGCTTGTTGACCGCGTAGACCACAGTCTGCGCCACCGGGGTGACGGCGCGTCCATGCACCTCGACGCGCATCCCGTCCTCGACATCGCGTGCCGGGTCGGTGACGCATGCGCCGTCGACCGTGACCGCGCCGGAGCGCACGAGCTCCTCAGAGGCGCGGCGGGAAGCAACGCCACAGCCGGCGAGGTACTTGGCCAGTCGCATCGGCCTGTCACCATAGCCGTCGTGGATCTGGATCTGCTGGAACGCACGCTCACCGAACTCGGCGAGCCCCCCTACCGTCTGCGCCAGGTGTGGCAGTGGGCCGCCGCCGGCGCCGGCTCGTACCAGGAGATGACCAACCTGCCGCAGGCGCTGCGCGGAGCACTGACCACGGCGGTGCCGTTCTCGACACTCACCGTGCAGAGTGAGGCCCGGGCCGCCGACGGCACCGTCAAGGTGCTGATGAGCACCGCCGACGCGCGGCCGGTGGAGGCGGTGCTGATGCGCTACCGCGACGGCCGCCGCTCGCTGTGCCTCTCCTCCCAGTCCGGCTGTCCGCTCACCTGCACGTTCTGTGCAACCGGCCAGATGCGCTTCGGCCGCAACCTGAGCGCCTGGGAGATCCTCGACCAGGCGCTTCACTTCCGGCGCATGACGCCGGTCGACCACTGCGTGTTCATGGGGATGGGCGAACCGCTGATGAACCTCGACGCCGTGCTCGCCGCCTGCCAGCGGCTGCCGGACCTCGGCATCAGCAGCCGCCACACGGCGATCTCGACCGTCGGCTGGATCCCGGGGATCGACCGGCTCGCCGCGCAGCCGCTGCCGCTGCGGCTCGCGCTGTCGCTGCACGCCGCCAGCCCGGAGCTGCGCTCGACGCTGATGCCGGTCAACGACCGCTATCCGCTGCCCGACGTGCTCGCAGCCTGCGAACGCTTCTACGCACGCAAGCGCCGGCGCGTGTTCGTCGAGTACGTGAT